>JBOFIR010000068.1:0-8323 GCA_051650265.1 Cellulosilyticaceae bacterium | reverse complement strand
AGAGCAAATGCAGTGTCTGCTCTACACTCTTCTCCATATTATAGATAGGATGCAGCGTCTCTGCATTACGCATCGATACTGTGATACTATTTTCACTCTCTGTTTGTTCCGGCTTCGTCTCCGGTTCTGGTGTTGTCACCTGGGTACCCTCTGGCACGGGTTCTTCGGTTTTCCCACCACATGCAACCAACAGGGTTGATAGTATCAATACACCTACCAGCCCCCATAAACGTGGTCTTACCGTCATCGTGTTTCCTCCTTAGTATCTATATAATAGCTGATACATATTATAGTGAAAATTCACCTTTTTGACATACTGCGCAGTCTCCTTGAAAGGAGTCGTATGAAGATTGGTCCCATCTGTGCTATAGGCACTATTGCTCCGCCACTTTGCCACATTGCCACTTCCCGCATTGTAAGCAGTAAGTGCCATATTGACATCACCAGCATATTGCTTGATCAATCTGGCAATATACCAAACCCCAATCCGTATATTGACTTCTGGATCAAATAGCTGCTGCGCAGAGAAACTTCCTAACCCACACTCTTGCGCCCCCCATATCCCTGTGCGATCCATAATCTGCATGAGCCCTTTTGCACCACTACGAGAGAGTGCCTCCTCATCGAAACCACTCTCAACTTTCATCATGGCATAAATCAAAAGTGGATCCACACTATGTTGTTTACTCTGAGCATTAACCCACTCCTCATGTGGTGTGGGGTAGCTCCAATATACTAGAGGTATGGCAATGAGTATCACTGCTATTATATAAAGTATTCCCTTCAAAATCTTTAAAATATTCAACCCATTAGCTCCTTCTACCAATTTTTAATTAATTTTTCTATTTGATCTTTGGTATTTTGGTAGCTTTCACTGTTATCAATCACATGGTTGGAAATTTTCTCAAAAGTTTCCCATGGTTTTTGAGCAGCTATACGTTTCTTTGCTTCTTCTTCAGACAAACCACTTCGCGTCATCACACGAGCAACACGCGTTGCTTCCTGTGCATAGACACCTACTACTGTGTCCACCAAGTTGATGAGGCCTATTTCAATCAGGAGGGCTGCATCAATCACTACAAAGTCCCATCCACCTTCTTCTTTGCATCTCTCGATCTGGCTCTTCACTTCACTATAAATAAGTGGATGGCTAATTCCATTCAATGTGTCTAATGCAGCTCTGTCTTCAAAAACAATTTGACCCAAACGGCTCCGCACAATATGACCTTCCTCGTCTAAAATTTCGGCCCCAAACACTTCCACTACTCGGTCATAACCGCTTCCATTTTTGAGTAAAATCTGGTGCCCAATCTCATCTGCCCCGATAATATAAGCATGACATAACTCTACGAACATAGATACTACTGTTGTTTTGCCTGCGCCTATCCCACCAACAATTCCTATTATTTTCATACGACTTCTCCTTATTTTGCTTCGAGCCAATTTGTACCACTATGAACATCTACGCTTAGTGGTACTGCCAGTGTCACTGCATGTTCCATTTCATATTTCAAGAGCACTGCTACTTGCTCTAATTCTGGCTTATAGACTTCAAGTAAAAGCTCATCATGTACAGTTAAAATAAGTTTAGATTTTAGTTTGTTCTTCTTAAGTGCTTGCGATACACGAATCATTGCTATTTTGATAATATCGGCTGCTGCCCCTTGTATTGGCGTATTCATAGCTACTCGCTTACCAAACTCACGCATATTGAAGTTCTTTGCTGCCATCTCTGGGATCTCACGACGTCTATGGAAGATCGTTTCCACATAGCCATGCATCTTGGCAAAACCAATCACTTGATCCAAATAACGCTTGATCGCAGGATATTTTTCAAAGTATCCATTGATATACGCGTCTGCTTCTTTCTGCGAAATCTTTAGATCATCTGCAAGTGCAAATGCACTAATTCCGTAGACAATTCCAAAGTTCACCGCCTTTGCATTGCTACGCTGAAGTGGTGTCACCTCATCAAATGGTGTATGAAATACTTCTGATGCTGTAAGCGTATGAATATCCAAATCATTTGTAAATGCATGAATCAACTTCTCATCTTCTGCAATCGCCGCAAGCACACGAAGCTCGATCTGAGAATAGTCAGCATCTAAGAAAATATACTCATCTGAAGAGGGTACAAATACTTTACGAATCTGACGTCCTAGTGGCATCCTAATCGGTATATTTTGTAAATTTGGTTCAGTTGAACTAATACGACCTGTCGCTGTAACCGTCTGGTTGAACGTGGAATGAATCTTATGTTCTTCTGTCAGAAGTGTCAACAAACCATCTACATAAGTAGACTTAAGTTTGACATACTGTCTATACTCAAGGATCTTCTCCACCACAGGGTACTCATCCTTTAATTTCTCTAGCACCTCTGCTGCCGTAGAATAACCCGTCTTTGTCTTCTTAATTGGTGGAATCCCCATTTTTTCAAAAAGAATAACCCCAAGCTGCTTCGGTGAGTTGATATTAAATGTCTCTTCACAGGTTGCATAAACTTCTTGCTCTACTGAGGCAATCATTTGTTCAAGTTCTTTTCCATAAATTTCAAGTGCAGTCTTGTCTACCTTGATACCATCATGTTCCATCTCATAGAGCACCTCTACAAGTGGCATCTCTATTTCTTCAAAAAGTGCTAACATTTCAAATGCTTCTAACTTCTCTTTCATTACCTCATGAAGCTTCACCAAATAAAGCGCCTCTTCATGGTCAGCCTGTCCACTTACATGATCAAGATAATTATCCATCAAGTCTGCAAAAGTATACGTTGCATCTGTTGGGCTGAGTAGGTATGCTGCAATATAAACATCAAATACATCACCCTGTATACTTATGCCCTTCTTTCCTAAAACATGTCTAAGCTTTTTGCTATCATTGATTACCCAATTTGTCTGCTCATCTGCTAGTACCTCTGTGACTGTTTCTATATGATCTGCTACACATACCACACCCATCTGCTCGCCATCCGAGATTCTAAGAGAAAGTGCTTCTCCCTCTTCTAGATAAGTGAGTCCCATCCACTTTTGTTTGTGTTCTGCCACAAATGTGCGTAGCGCTTCCCCATCTAAGTTGTCACAAGCCACACCCTCACTCTGTACAACCTCTGCTGCTGGAAGCTTCGCAATCAACTTTTTAAGTTCAAGTTCTTTGAACATAGCAAGTGCCTCTTGACTTGGAACCAATGTATAGTCAAAATCACCCCATGCAATCTCTCCCATATCCACATCACATACGATTGTAGCAAGCATCTTACTTGTAAAAGCTTGTTCTCTATAAGTTGTTAGATTTTCATTGAGTTTCTTTTGTTTGACTTCATCTAAGTGCTCATAAAGGTTCTCCATACTACCGTACTCTTTGATGAGTTTGATCGCAGTCTTTTCCCCAACGCCAGGTACACCTGGAATATTATCCGATGTATCACCCATTAGTCCCTTTACATCAATAAATGCAAGCGGCGTTACTTCATACTTTTCTGTCACATCTTTGGCAAAATAACTTTCGATCTCCGTCCCACCCATCTTAGTCTTAGGAATCTTAAGTTCGATTTGCTCTGATGTAATCTGGAGTAAGTCACGGTCTCCAGATACAACCACAACGCGATGGCCAGCTGCTTCGGCCTTTTTTGCCAATGTTCCTAATAAGTCATCTGCCTCATAACCTGCTTGTTCAACGCGATGAATCCCCATCAGATCAAGCACTTGTTTAAGTACAGGAATTTGTCCACGAAGTTCCTCTGGCATCCCTTTTCGTGTGCCTTTGTAACTTTCAAATTGTGTATGTCTAAAGGTAGGTGCACTCACATCAAATGCAACCCCTAATAAATCAGGCTTCTCTTTTTCAATCATGCTGAGCATAATATTTAAAAAACCATAAACAGCATTGGTATACGTTCCATTTTTGTTTGAAAGGAGCGGTATCCCATAAAAAGCACGATTGGCGATACTGAGTCCGTCTAATAATAATATTCTTTTTGTCATAATCCACCTCTATCTTCAGTAATCCTTACTTAGAATGCCCTAAAATCTTCCTTTTCATTATAGCACAAACTTCATAAGTTTTTTAGGCAAAAAATAAAGCATAGAAATTATACATTTTCTATGCTTTGAATAAAATCTAATGTCTTGAACTTCTTGTCAATATAATAAGTGACACATAAGTCACATAAATCACCTAGTTCTTTTAAGATCTGATCCTCAAGGACGAATTTGTAGACATCTTTGATTTGAACATAGGCAATATACTTAAGTGTATACAATGTAGTTGCATCCATATGATAAGCAAGTGGTACATGCCCACACGCAGGGCATATCATACCGCCTTCGCTTACTACAAAAGGCCATGGCTTTGTTTCATCTTCTAGCACTTTTCCACATCCTACGCAGCGATATAACTCTGGCATAAAGCCCAAGATACAAAGTGCTCTAAATTCAAAGATACGCCTGATAAGAACTAGGTTCTTATCAGGTTTAAGTGTGTGCAGTCCACGCAAAGTGAGTGCTAACAATTGTTCATTACCCATACCTTCTTCTGCAACCTCACTGATAAATTCAACAAAGTAGGTGGCATAGCTTAAGGTCATCAAATCCTCCCTCAAATGATGAAACATATGGAGGATCTCTACGCTTATCAACTTGTATGTATCTTTGTATGAGGCTACCACAAATTGCCCGTAAACAAAAAGTTGTGTCCCAGAAGCCAAACCTTTATCATACTTCTTGGCTCTGGGTGCACCTAGCTGAATTTTGCCCAGTTCTTTAGTAAAGAGAGTGATGTATTTATCACTCTCTCCTATGACATACTCTTTAATGATCAGACCTGTTACATTCAAAATCATGTAAGTTCGTTTTCACCTGTACCCATATCACCTAAGCGAGTTGTCATCAAAGCTGCATTACGGGTCCTTTCGTATTCTTTAAAAGATAAATAAGTTTGAATATCTCCTGTTGTCTCGAAGCAATTCCAAAAATTATGAATCATATGAATACCCCCTATACTAGCTATCTATAATTAGGGTGTACAACTTCGATCAAACTATGCTACTTAAATACTTCCAACTCGCAAAGCCTTGACATCTTATTCAAAAGTATTTCTATTATTAAAGCCATAGTTTTTCAACAAGAAATCACTATCTCTCCAGTTTTTCTTGATCTTTACCCAAAGTGTCAGGTAGATTTTTGATCCAAGAAGACGTTCCATATCGCGGCGAGACTTTGTACCGATATCCTTGATCATAGCACCTTGCTTACCAATGATGATACGCTTATGTGAGTCTCTCTCACAAACGATTGTTGCTTCAATGTCTACGATATTACTATTCTCACGGCGCTTCATCGTATCGATCTCTACTGCAATACCATGAGGGATCTCTTTGTCTAGAAGGTGAAGTGCTTTCTCACGAATGAGCTCTGCAACAATTTGTCTTTCTGGTTGATCAGTAATCATATCTGATGGGAAAAACTGTGGTCCTTCTGGAAGATAGTTCTCAATACACTTTAAGAGTGTCTCTACGTTTTGCCCTTCGTATGCTGAGATTGGGATAATCTCTGCAAATGGCATCTTCTCTTTATACATATCAATAACTTTAATTACTTTTTCTTTTGACACACTATCGATTTTATTAATACATAAAAATACTGGTGTTTGAACACCTTTTAGCTTTTCAATAATCTCACTATCAAGTTTACCGATATGATCTTCTACCTCAACTAGGAAAAGAATCACATCCACTTCATTGAGTGTAGTGTGCGCTGCTTTCACCATATATTCACCAAGTTTGTTCTTTGGTGTATGAATCCCCGGTGTATCAATAAAGATTGCCTGGAACGCATCTGTTGTAAGAATAGATTGTACACGGTGTCTTGTAGTTTGAGGTTTGTTTGACATGATTGCAATCTTTTCGCCAATCAATCTATTCATCAGAGTGGATTTCCCTACGTTTGGTCTTCCTATAATAGAGATAAATCCTGATTTAAATGCTTTGTTCATTTGTTGCCTCCTAATGTCTCTAAGTCTTCTTGTGTAAATGAATAAGGGAATATATCTTTGAGTGAGATGACATGCAGCTCACCCTTGTTGTCTTCAAATATGAGATCCCCATCCTTCATAAATTCTGAGATCACTTGTCTACAGATCCCACAAGGATAGGTCACGTCATTGCCACTGCTTACAATGGCAATTGCTTTAATCTTTGTCTCACCTTCTGATACAGCCTTATAGATGGCTGTACGCTCTGCACAATTGGTTGCGCCATAAGATGCATTTTCAATATTACATCCTGTATAAACTTTTCCTGATTCTGTAAGAAGCGCTGCTCCTACTTTAAACTTTGAATAAGGTACATAAGCAAGTTCTTTAGCTTCATGCGCCTTTTTAATTAATTCTTCGTATGTCATCTCTACACTCCTATCTTACGATACCGAGTTCTGATAATACTTTTTCTTGTTTAGCAAACATCTGCTTTTCATCTGTGTCATTCATATGATCGTAACCCAAAAGATGAAACATGCTATGCGCAACCAAGAAACATACTTCCCTTTCCAAGGAGTGGCCGTACGCCTCCGCCTGCTCTTTTGCAATATCAGCGCACAAAACAATATCACCTAGAATCAAACACTCTGTATCCAAATTCATAACCATAGTGTGGTCGATATGGTCCCATAATATCACACCATTTGACTCAGGGTCAATTTGCGGAAACGATAAGACGTCTGTGGCCCTATCAATTGCGCGATGCTCTAGGTTGATTTGATGGATCTCATTACGGTCAACAACCGTTACACTCACTTCCACTTCATAAGGTACATTTTCCTCATCCAGGCAGGCTTCCATCACTTTTTGCGCCTGTAGCCACATGGTATTATGTTGCTCAAAAAATCCAATTTCATCTTCTAAGTAGATCTTCATATTATTTTGCCTTTCCTTCCGGATATTCGATGCGCTCATGATACATCCCTCTCAGCATTCTGGTGAAAGAATTAATAATCCTTTCAATATCTGAAATATAAAGTGGACACTCATCAAGTTCGCCTTCGTCTAGTTTCTGCTTAACCATTTTACGTACTATATCCTCAACTGTCAAATCCGTACCAATCTTATGCTGCATTGACCGAACCGTTGCTTCTACCACATCTGCTAGCATAATGAGCGCCGCTTCTTTGCTTTGTGGTTTGGGCCCTGGATATGTAAACTCCTCTTCTACAATCTCTTCATCTTTTTCTTTTGCCTTGATATAGAAATACTGCATCTTGCTCTTACCATGATGTTGTAAGATCATGTCTTTGATACACGTTGGTAACTTATATTCATTGGCAATCTCAATGCCAAACGTCACATGCGACCGAATAATATGTGCACTCTGCAATGGCTCCATATAATCATGGGGGTTCTCTCTGACCTGATTTTCTTTAAAATAGTTGACACACCCAAGCTTCCCAATATCATGATAATACCCACCAACACGGGCCATCAGTGCATTAGCACCAATTGCATCTGCTGCCGACTCTGCGAGATTCGCAACAAGCAGACTATGATAATACGTACCTGTTGCTTCAAGAAGCAAACGCTTTAGAACAGGTTGGTTGGGATTGGTCAACTCCAAAAGCTGAAGTGGTGTAATAAATCCAAATCCTGCCTCAAGCAGCGGCAAACTCCCGACAACTACAACCACACACAGTACCCCTACAAGTCCTGCTTGTAACGTCTCACCTAAGAGTCTTGTACTCAAAGAGACGCCTACAAGTAGCTTGAGCCCCATATAAATCACACTATATGTGCCACCTACCAAGACAGCACTCTTAACCATCTGCTTCCGCTGTTGCATATGTGAAATAACTAATATACTAAATGTCCCAGTCAAAAGAAGATACAAGATGAAGACGATGTCTCCTTTATGAATGAGCGCCGCTAAGATCAATAAGATTACTTGGAATACAAATGCAAGATCTTTCCTAATAAGTAGTGCAAGAATCATAGGCGCAATTGCAAGCGGTAAATAAATGAACGAAATATTGGCAGTTACGACAATGAGTCCTACAGATAAGCTATAAAGTAAAAACAACAAGCAGTTTTGCTTGAACTCAAAGTCCTTCATCGCTGTGCCTAGTCGTACTGATCTGATGAAGAAAAGCACTGCTAGTATCACCAACATACCCAATCCTAAATACTGTGTGTATTTATCTGAAGTATCCGTATCTAAATAGCCCACCTTCTGCAAGAGCAGATAGGACTCTTCAGTCACACGACTCCCTTGACCAATAATCTTTTCCCCTTGAAGTACATAGATCGGCTCCACCCCATCCATAGCCTCTGTGCGTGCCTTCTC
>JBOFIR010000067.1:0-5648 GCA_051650265.1 Cellulosilyticaceae bacterium | reverse complement strand
ACTACTTAGATGAGATTGAAGATATAGGCTAAAAATGCCTATATCTTCCCAGAATTTACTTGAGTTAATAAATTATAAAGTTAGTTTATCTATATTTGAATTAAAAAGTTTGTTGATTAACTCTTCGCAGAAGCGATCGATCTTACCAAAATTGATAGAGCTGATGTAGTACGTCTCCAAAGTATCATGAATTTTCTTAGCTTGAGCGATGTAGCCGACACCTTTATCAAGAAGACTTGTAAAGAGTGCTTTGTCACGGTCAAGCTCTACTTGGGAGGAGGCAAGACTACCTTTTTTGAGTGATGCAGTGAGATCATAGATATGTGTTGGGATCACTTTGGCCTTGTGAAGTGCGTGGCTGACTGTGATAGCTAGATCAAGATCAGGGATGATGAGATCTTCAATCTTATCAGTATCTATAGGGGAATGATAGCATTCGATGGAATAACCGTTACGAAGGGCGTGATCAGCAATACGATTCATCAGATCCTTGCTATTGCAGCCCCAAGTTTCTTTGAGTAGATATATATTTTTGGAGGTACCTATGATAGTATGAAGATAATCAAGGACCCCATCACAGCCGATAGAGGTGCCAAAAAGATGGCGTGCTTTTGCGATGCCCTTTTGAGGTTTCTTTTTTGCCCATATGTCTTGGAAGATTTCTTCCTCTTCTTGAAGTTTTGCAGTGGGGTCAATATGTTTGGATTCAGTGAAGATATAGCTATCATACATTTGTTTTGCAGCAGCCAGATAAAAGTAAGCTTTTGGGAAATAGGAAGAGTAAGATAAGCGGCACTCAGTAATTGCATCACGATTTTCAACTAAGGATTTTTCATCCCAGAAGTCACCGAAATTGAGGACGGTGTCGATAGCGCCAGGCGTGATAGGATCTACAATGTGGGGGGCAGTGCCATCGAGGATGGCAACACCTAAGTGAGAGATAACCACGCCATCGAGAGAATTGGGATCAGAGGAACAATGATGAAACTCTACATCATAGCCTTGCTCTGAGGCATAGTTGCCAATTTTTTTCATAAATGAGGATTTACCAGTACCGGGACCGCCTTTGATACAATAGATTTTTTTAGCCTCATCTTGGGGGAGAATATAAGAGAAGAAAGAATGGAAACCAGAAGGGGTGTTACTAGCAGGAAATACATGTTTGATACGACCAGGTTGATTCATAAAAGCCTCCTTGCGTAGTGATTCAGATTCTCTATAGTTTATGCCAGTTTTACTGAAATATGAGAGGGGACAGTGATATGCATTATGTTTATATCGTAAAATGTAAAGATGAAACTTTATATACAGGATATACTTCAAACATAGAAAAAAGAATAAAAGCACATAATGATGGTAAGGGTGCAAAATATACACGGGCAAGACGACCAGTAGAACTTGTCTATATGGAAACCTATGAAACAAAAGTAGAAGCGATGAAGCGTGAATACGCCATCAAACAACTTAAAAGAACACATAAAATGCAATTAATTGAAGAAGGAGACGATCCATATGGAGGAAAAGCGTAGGCGATCAAGGGGAAAGGAAATCAAATCTTATATTCAAATTTTGTTAGGGTCACTGAGCGTAGCGTGTGGTCTGTATTTCTTTTGGGCACCATCCCAGCTGGCAGCAGGAGGTATTAGTGGGCTGGCTATTGTTATCAAAGAGCTCATACCAGTGGTACCAATAGGGGTGATCATACTCTGCCTAGATGTGGTTATGTTTACAATAGGATTCTTGGTGCTTGGTAAAAGCTTTGGGATCAAGAGTATTACATCAAGTTTATCTATTTCGCTTTATATGATGATCTTGGAGTGGTTTATCCCAGAGATGCACCCATTACTGGGGGATAACTTTGTGATCTTGGTGTTTGGTTCACTGCTTATTGCACTAGGTCAAAGTATTATCTTCAACCAAGGTGGCTCCTCTGGCGGAACAGATATTGTCGCCAAGATTATCAATAAGTTTACGCACATCAATATAGGATTTAGTCTTATGATCGCAGATATGGTGGTGGTACTTCTAGCCATTAGTGTCTTTGGGATTGAGAAGGGACTTTATGCGGCACTTGGTGTGATGATTACGAGTACACTCATCGATTACTTCATCTCAGGCTTCAATGTAGAGAAGTATATGATGATTATCCCAAGTGAAGAGGTCTATGTAGAGGCAGTCAATCGCTTTATCTTAGAGAAGTTAGGCCGAGGAGCGACACTCTATGAAGCTCAAGGTGCTTATAGTGGGAATCGTAAAATAGTCATCACGACAGTAGTGGGGCAAAGAGAGTTTGCACAGATTCGGGAGTTTGTATTAGAAGTAGACCCAGCTGCTTTTGTAACTGTACAAAATCTCCACGAAGTATGTGGGGAAGGATTTAGAGGACGTTAAAAAAAGGGATGCTTGGCATCCCTTTTTGCATGAGTCTAAAGCTGATGATCATGCGCATCTAAGTATTGTTTCTTGAGTGTTGCATCAACGTGCATCGAATTATAGAAGAAGTCTTGTATAAAATGAAGATTATCTTCCCTAGCATGAGGGTAAGAAACAATCGTATTTTGGATCACTGTAATCAGAGATTTTGCAAGGCGGATATCGAGAGATTCGCATGGATAGATAAAACTTTTCTTTTCAAAAGGTTCAAAAAGTCTTTCAATCTTAAAGAAGATGATGTGAAAGAGATCAATGATATCTGAGTCCATCTCGTAGTTTGCAAGAATCTTATAGATCGATTTGCCCATCCCTTTACGCAAGGAAATATCATCATATAGAATTTCAATGCTTTGGGAGAGCTTTTCTTCTGGGCTGAGGGAAGCCTCGTAGACCTTGTCCAGTGCAGTAGAAGTTTTAGACCAGCCTTTTTGCATGACTTTGACAAAGAGTTGCTGTTTGTTGGGGTAATAGTTGTAGAGTGTCCCCACAGCAATATTACATTTTTTTGCAATCAGTTTCATATCGACCTGATTGAAGTCAAACTGGTTAAATAAATTCATGGCCTCTTGTTCGATACGCTGTTCGATATCGTGAATAATTTTTGGCAAAAATGCCACCTCCCTTGTTTCAGCGTGAGAACCCGTGTGTCTATACAACAAAATAGCATAGTTTAGATAGGAAGTAAAGTGAAATAGAAATTTAAAATAACTGAAAATAAAATATATTTAATACTATTATTTTTGGTAAAATTTGATATAATGGAACTATGAGAGACCTTATTTTTAGTACATCTAAAATACAAACTTATAGGAATATGCCTGATCTTATAGCAGAAGCACTAATCGAAGCCATCCTACACGGAAAATTCAAAGGGGGAATGCAGTTAAAGCAAGATGAAATTGCAAAACAGTTTGATGTGAGCCTGATTCCTGTAAGAGAAGCACTTATTCAACTCGAAGGGAAAAAACTTGTATCTTGCATACGCAATAAGGGAACCATCGTCAGTACACTGAGTGTGAAGGAGATGCGTGAACTGATGGCGCTAAGGAAGATCCTTGAGATTGGTAGCATCATGGTGGCACCGGAGCTTCAAAATGAAGAGGTGTTAGATAAGATGCGCTATATGATTCAGAAGATGGATCTGGCACCTGATCTCTATAGTTTTAGTAGATACAACCGTTTATTCTATGAACTGCTTTGTGATTTGGCCATCAATGACCAGATGAAGGCGACTTACCAAAATATATTTGTCCGTGTGGAACGCTATCTGATGTACATGTATCACCTCATGCCAAGGCAGATGATGCATACATGTGATCATGCAGAAGTATTAGAATGCTTGAAGGCAGGTCAGAAAGAGAAAGTAATGGATACAATTGCCAAGGTGATTGAAAACCAAGAGAACCAATTCTTGGCTTATTTGGAGAATGCATGCGCCCTAGAAGAAGTGAACTTTAATTTATTTTTGCCATTTTAAAATTAAAAAATTGTTGACAAAATAATAAAAGCGAATATACTTTAAATATATTCTAATAATGACTTAAATGCATTGAAAAGAAGAGTAGGGCGTAGTACTTGTTAACAGAGAGCTGGGGAAGGTGGAATCCAGCAACAAAGTGATGATCCGAAGAACATCTTGGAGCTGCTAACCGAACATGATTCCACCAGGGAACATCAGTAGGCTTAGACGGGATAGACCGTTATATCTAACACGTATCGAGAAATCCGTACGTTTTGAGGTGGACTTAAGCATAGGTTTAAGTCAATTAGGGTGGCAACGCGAATAACCTTCGTCCCTTATCTTCGTAGATGACTATGAAGATAAGAGGCGGAGGCTTTTTTATTTTGAAAAATAGAAGGAGTGGAATCTATGAAACTTATCGTACCAGAAGGCTATCAATCAACTTTAGATTTAAGAGAAACAGAAGTCGCAATCAAAAAATTAAAAGATTATTTTGAGAAGGCTTTAGCATATGAACTTTATTTGACACGTGTATCAGCACCTTTATTTGTCAAACCAGAGACAGGGCTCAATGATAATCTCAATGGGACAGAGCGTGCAGTTGATTTTGATATCTTAGATGATAAGGGATCAAAGGCAGAGATTGTACACTCATTGGCAAAATGGAAGCGTATGGCATTAGGCCGCTATGGATTTGGCATAGATGAAGGGCTCTATACAGATATGAATGCGATCAGACGAGATGAAGAACTGGATAACTTACATTCAATCTATGTGGATCAATGGGACTGGGAAAAAGTGATCACCCAAGAGATGCGACATATGGATTACCTCAAAGAAACAGTCAAAAAGATCTATAATGCTTTTCTCAAGACTGAAAACTACATTACACATGAGTATCCACAGCTTGAGAAGTGGCTCCCAGAGGCGCTGACTTTTGTCACCACAGAAGAACTCATTGCCATGTATCCAGGGATGACACCAAAAGAAAGAGAAGATGCCATCTGTCAGGAGAAAAAAGCTGTCTTTATTATGCAAATAGGAGATCTTTTATCTGATGGTGAAAAACATGATGGGCGTGCCCCAGACTATGATGACTGGTCACTCAACGGAGATCTTTTGTTCTGGAATCCACTACTTGGGCATGCTTTTGAACTTTCTTCAATGGGGGTTCGTGTAGATGAGGCAGCGCTTGCAAGTCAACTGGATAAGGCGGGATGCCCAGAAAGAAGTCAAATGCCATTCCATCAGATGATTCTTAGCAAAGCACTTCCTTATACAATTGGTGGGGGAATTGGTCAGTCACGTATCTGTATGTTCTTCCTTCAAAAGGCTCATATTGGTGAAGTGCAAGCATCCATCTGGCAAGATGACATGATCGCTGAGTGTGAGAAAAACGGGATTATCCTACTCTAGTAGACTTGGCAGTATAATAATGTGAAAATGATGCAAACTAACTTTGGCAGTGTAAAAGTGCACGAGGAGGTTTGTATCATGGGAACAATTACAGCCATCATCTCAGGCGTACTCATGAGTATGCAAGGTGTGTGGAATACACGTGTGACAGAAAAAGCAGGTATTTGGTTTACTAATAGTATTGTTCATTTTGTAGGATTGCTGACAGCGCTGATTGTGCTGCTCTTTGTAAGAGATGCCAATCTAGATGGACTCAAAGCAGTCAATAAAATCTATCTGCTAGGGGGTCTATTAGGAGCAGGGATTGTCTATACAGTGATACTTTCTATCTCCAAGA
>JBOFIR010000066.1:0-17374 GCA_051650265.1 Cellulosilyticaceae bacterium | reverse complement strand
ATATGGTCAAAATGCCCATGTGTTAATAAAATCTTTTTCACATCTAATTCATTATTCTTTACAAAATCTATTATTCGCCCAGCCTCTGCGCCAGGATCAATAATTACTGCCGCTTTAGTCACTTCATCACTTATAATATAAGTATGCTCTTGTAGCATCCCCACTGTTAATGTATCTATTCTCATCCTAATGATCCTCCTATTTTATCTCTATCTTTTTGATTGAATAAAGGAGGTGTTAACTAACACCCCCTAGAATAATTTACTACTATCTAACAATATAGTAATTGGCCCATCATTAACCAATGCAACTTTCATATCTGCTTGAAATACACCAGCCTTAAAAGAAATATCTTTTTCACGCAGACACTCAATAAACTTTTCATACTTATTTTTAGCTTCATCCACACTACCTGATGCGACAAAGCTAGGGCGCATCCCTTTGGTCGCATTTCCATATAGTGTAAAATTCGGCACAATAAGTAGTTCACCAGCTATATCTGCTATAGATAAGTTCATCTTACCTTCTAGGTCCTCAAAAATACGTAATCCACTAATCTTCTTAATGATATATTCTATATCTTGATCTGTGTCATCAGCTTTTATCCCTACTAATACAAGGGCCCCCTTACCAATCTGAGAAACACACTTGTTGTCTATGGTCACACTTGCGTCTATTACTCTTTGTACAACTGCTCTCATCACAATCCTCCTCTTTATGAATTAACTCTTTCGATTTCACTCACATCGGGAATCTGTAATACTTTGCGTGTAATCTCTTCTAATTGATAGGTGCTACTAATCTCGATGCGATAGTTAAAGATCGCTTCATGACTTTTGGTAGTTCTTGCATTAAGTGACTTAACAGGCACTTTCATATCCGTTAAAATTTTAGAAATATCTACAATGATCCCCATACGGTCACTACCTGTGATCTGGATCTCGGTAATATACGTACGCTTACTCGTATTTTCTTCGAACCACTGCGCATCAATTAGTCTTTCCTTTTCATCTTCCGGCATATGAATAATATTCGTACAGTCACAGCGATGAATAGACACACC
The DNA here is from genome assembly GCA_051650265.1 of Cellulosilyticaceae bacterium. Lineage (GTDB taxonomy): Bacteria > Bacillota > Clostridia > Lachnospirales > Cellulosilyticaceae > JBOFEH01. Next base: position 16,311 of record JBOFIR010000066.1, on the reverse strand, counting down.
CCTACCTCTTGTGATATAACCAACGATCTCATCACCTGGTAGTGGTCTACAGCATCTTGAAAATCTCACTGCAACATCACCTACACCTCTTACTACGATCCCACTCTTACTCTTCTTGAGCTGTTTATCCTCTGGATACTCCTTGTTCTCACTATGTGAATCTAGAATCTGCTGTGGTGTTATCATCGTTTTCTTTGTTTTGAGGTGTTCATCTATCAGACGCTGGATAATTTGTTTCTCTTTGATACTCCCGTAGCCAACCGCCGCACATACTGAATTCCAGTTACGTAGTCCATAACGTGTACATACATTTTCTACACATTGTGGATCCATCAACCCAGAGAGTACATAACCTTTTTGCTTTGCTGCTGCCTCTAACAGTTCCTTACCTCTTACGATATCTTCCTGCTTAAACTGCTTTCTAAACCATTGATTAATTTTATTACGTGCTTGAGCACTCTTGACCGTATTGAGCCAATCTCTACTAGGCCCTTTAGAGCTCTGAGAAGTCAAAATCTCTATACGATCACCGTTTTTAATATTATAATCAAAAGTTACAATCTTTCCATTTACCTTGGCGCCGACCATCTTATTTCCAATATCACTATGAATAATATAGGCAAAATCAATTGGTGTTGATCCTTTTGGCAAGGTGATGAGTTCGCCCTTTGGCGTAAATATATACACTTGATCCGTATAAATATCTAGGTCAACTTTAAGTGCATTCATGAACTCCTTATTGTCATCCATGTCGCGTTGCCACTCAAGAATTTCCCTAAGCCATATGAGCTTATCTTCTGATCGATCCTTCAGACTTTCATTCTCCAATGCATTATTTTGTGCATCTTTGTACTTCCAGTGGGCTGCAATACCATACTCTGCAGTACGATGCATCTCCTCTGTACGAATCTGCACTTCAAATGGCGTTCCCTCAAATCCCATAAGCGTCGTATGAAGTGATTGATACATATTAGGTTTTGGCATAGCAATATAATCTTTGAATCTACCTGGTATTGGTGTAAACATTTCGTGGATCACACCGAGTACGCCATAGCAATCTTTTACATCTTTAACGATTGCTCTCATGGCAAATAAATCATATATTTGGTCTAATGTTTTATTTTTGTTGACAATCTTTTTGTAGATACTAAAGAAATGTTTTGGTCTACCTTCAACAGATGCCTCAATACCCACCTCATCTAACTTTTTTTTGATTTGTTCCACGATATCTTCTATATATTCAAGCCTCTCGACACGCTTTTTGGCGATACGGTGTGCCAGATCATAATAGATCTCTGGCTCAATATATCTTAGGGATAGATCCTCGAGTTCTGCTTTTATTTTGCAAATACCTAATCTATGGGCTAATGGCGCATAAATGGTTAGTGTCTCATCTGCAATTTCCTTTTGCTTGTGTGGTAGCATAAACTTAAGTGTTCTCATATTGTGAAGACGATCTGCAAGTTTTATCAAAACAACTCTAATATCTTGTGCCATCGCTAAAAACATCTTACGATAGTTTTCTGCTAAAATCTCCTCTTTTTGAAGCGGTTTATTTTGAGACGCATACTGAATCTTACCAAGTTTTGTAACACCATCTACCAAAAGTGCAACTTCCTTATTAAACAACCGTTCCAGATCCTCTAACGTGTAATCAGTATCCTCTACCACATCATGGAGAATTCCCGCTGTAATCGATTCAATATCTAGTTCTAAATCAGCCAATATATACGCGACTTGCAACGGATGAATAATATACGGCTCCCCTGATTTTCTAAGTTGGCCCTCGTGCGCTTTATGCGCTAACTCATAAGCCCTTTCCACCATAGATAAATCATCAGAGGGATGATATGAACGTATTCGATTCATGAGACTGGTAAACATTTCACTCGGCATCGTAAGCCCCCTTCAGCATAAGTCTTAACATAGATTTTTATATTATTTTATATTATAGACATGTTAATACAAAAATTCAATGCTATCCTGCAAAAAAGGCCACTTTCCTAGCAAACAGGGGGTGAAATGATCTCTCATTTCACCCCCTGTTTGCATTATGATCTCTTAGTAACAAGTTCTTGATTGAAGAATACAGCCACTATTTGCATTACAGCCACATGTATTCATTGTAGCATTTCCGCATTTACAGCCACTTTGGTTGTTGTTGCAACCTCCCCATCCATTATTTGAACAATTATTTCCTGAATTACCCCCTTCAATGCACTCAACATTGAAAGTGCCCAGATAGTAATTCCCATTTGTTATATTCACTGGTGTACGATGATAGACATTGTATTCAGCATAGTAATTTGTATTGTACTTATAGTCTGTTACATAGTAGTGATTAACTTTTCTATAGTAGTTATTGTAATCATTTGTTGTGGTTAATTGTGTTTGTGTTCCTGGAACATCATACACTTGATTAATTGTTTGACCTGACCCTGTATTCACATTTGATACATATTGGCAATTAGCCCCAAAACTAGGATTGCATTGACCTGTTGCTTGATTTGCACATTGCATTTGTGCTTGATTTTGAGAAGCACATTGATTCTGACACCCACATTGCATTTGATTATTATACATCTTAAATTCCTCCCACAAAAAAAGAATATTAATAGAACGCCTCTATCTCTAATATTATATGTCTAAGCTCTCCTAATGTGAGTGTTTAGGCCAAAAATCCCCTTTATTCTCATTTTTATAAGAGGTTTAAAGGAGGATCCTTGGGATAGTTATTATTAGTATATGATTCTTTCTAATATTGTCTCTAGTCGCTGTTGATACGTATGATACCTTAGTACGTACGCTTGCGCCTTCTTGGCATGATCAGTTGCTTGCTCCTCTTGCATCAAAGTTTCTGTAAGGAGCCTCGTTGTTTCATTTTGACTCCTTGTAATATACACTTCATTGGCAAATTGTGTTTGAATCCCTTTCGAATAGCTACTAATGAGCGGCGTCCCACAGGCCAAAATTTCATATACCCGTCTTGGTACCATCCACTTGCTTTCATTTAATGATTGCACATTTAAGAACACCTTATACTGTTTATAGGCTTCAACCATTGCTTTATAGGGTAATTTGCCAACAATGGCACTCTGGTACACGAGTGGCCATTGCCACCTCTGCTCATTTAGTGTACTTTGCTTGTCATAATTACGATCATAAATATCTAATCCAAATTTCAATGCAGGCTCCAAAACAATCTCCATTTCCTTAATTCTCTGTGGATATTTTTCACCATACCAAGAACCTGCAAAAGCTACATTCCCTAGCAAACAAGCCCCGCTACCTACACTATTATGAATCATTGGCTGCGCCGCAAAAGGAAGCACAAAAACTTTCCTTTTCTCATGCATAGCCTGATGGATTTCAATCACATTTTCATCCGTTGCACCCACATAATCAAACAAGCTTGCACTATTGATAAAATAGTGAAAATTATTTATTCCTTCTTTATCCCAAAATACTGTCGGAATTTTCTTCTCCTTACAGTATGCAATCAACCCCATAAGCTCTTGATCACAATAAACACCATATCTCGCAATACGATTTGCCCAACTACCACTCTTCCCTTGCCAGGCTGATTCTACCAGCAATATTTCCGGATTAAATGCATCCATTTCTTCCTGCCATCCACTGTAACTTAGTTGTTTGAGTTGTGCTTCATACTTAAAACACTCATAGCTGAATTCATCTAATATGGTAGCAATCCTAATCGTTGTTTTTGGTACAACTTCCTCTACCATAGCTTGCTGCTCATACCACTCATAAAATTTGGGTATTCTATCTTTCCTAGTCCCTGTCTCTTTGATAAATACTTTATCTTGAGCCATCACACGGATATGTTTTAAGTAGATTATCCCCGTCCCTTGATACCTCAGTGTGAGATAAAGGCTTTGAATTCCCTCACTCAAAAAACTTATTGTTTGTTTCGCAGGATAAAACACTGTTTCACTTTGCTCATTATTGTAATATTTAGAAATCCCTACCTCTACATTCACGTCTCCTGTAGTCTCTAGATCAATACTAAGTACATACATATTACGCTGATGATCATGTTCTTTAATTTTTCTCAGTTTTCCCTCAAGATCTCTATATGCCATCACACACAAAGACAGATCTTTTTGTTCTATAACAAGTTTACTTCCCCCAAAGACCGCTTTACTATGACTACCACCTCTAATCCACTGATTCTCATCAAATATCGTAATTTCCAAAATATTTGATTCCATTCATATTCCCCCCTTTCCTTGCACTATAAAACTCCCCTTTATGCATCACTGGTAGATCTTGTTTCTTCTTAGCTTCTTCTTTATGGTATTTTGCCAATGCAACATCCCCCATTGCATTATAAATATGATACAACCCCATATGCGGTATGTATCCCTCATACTCATGGTATTGCGCCTTAAAGCTATACGAATTTGTCGGTAACTGAAGCGCCATCTCATACCAAAAGATAGCTTTTTTATAAGCTTTATATCCTAAGTAATATGCCGCAATTTCACAGCATACTTCTTTTCTAGGTTCCGTATATTTGAAACTCTTATACAAAATAGCTACCTCCTCTTCACCAAGCATTTTATTGCACTGACCAATCATAAAGCATGCATTGGCACATCCTTCTCTATCCTCCTCCTCTTGAATAAATTTTAGAAAATGTTCTTTTGCTTCTCTGTAAAATCCATGGTCATAAAGTTCTCTGGCATAGTAGAGCTTCCCTCTTGTGGACAATATTCCTCCCTCTTCTAAAATTGTTTCATAGATCCTCAAGTTTCTATCCTTATTTATAGTTTTATCCCTCATTGTATGTTTTCCCCTATGCACAATATATATATCTGAGTACATCATATTGCCATCTATCTGCAATAGTTCATGAACAGGTTCCACCCATCTAAATCCTTTACTCCGTTTTACTAATCGTTCTCTATAATAAGAAAGAATCACATCTCCCTTACTGTCAAACTCTGTATAATACTTCATCAGTACCACATCAATTTTCGTATCAATAATTGTTTTTAGCGCCTTAATCTTAGATTGTTCTTCTTTCTCAATCAAATCATCTGCATCAAGCCACAGTATATAATCTTGTGTTGCATAGTCAAAAGAAATATTCCTAGCTTTTGCAAAATCATCCTCCCAAGGTATGGTATACACTTTATCTGTAAATTTCTTTGCAATTTCCATAGTGTGATCACTTGATCCTGTATCGACAATGATGATTTCCTCTACAATATCCTTGACACTTTCAAGGCATATCTCCAAAGACTTTTCTTCATCTTTTACAATCATACATAAACTAATCGTCATGTAAATCCCCTCCTTATTAATATAATAGGAGAGTCACCCCTCCTTTGGGTTCCTCTCCTATTATATGCTTCTTAATATAGTTCTACGATTCTTAGATTCATGTGAGATACTTCTGCGCCAAGGCTTCCTGTCTTATATGCAAGTTCTACTGTATGGCATCCTGCAGGTATGGTTAGGACAGCTCCCCCTGAAATTGGTAGTGAACCTATTGTACCAGCACCTACATCTACTATATTTCCTGAGCCTGCTACTGGACTTCCATCTAATAATAATTGCATTTCAACAAATCCTGGATTATCTAATGGATCTACTGATCCACTCCACTCTACAAGATATGTGTGTGGTCCGACTAATTTGAGTGGATTCATCTGACAAATAATATTCCCATTCTTTGAAAAAATAGTGTTGATAGGAATTGTTCCTGATGGTCCACCTATGAGTAGCGTACCACCACCTGTTCCTACATGGGCATCTGACTTGGGTGGGCATGGTGGTGGTGGACATGGGCTTGGGCATGGTGGTGGGCATGGGCATGGACATGGGTTTGGTTTAGGTGGCGTTGGTCTTGGTGGACATGGACATTTACAAGGATTGACCCCTGGTGTACATGATGGTGGACATGGACTTGGCTTAGGACTTGGACTTGGTGTGCCACATGGACACTTACATGATGCTGTATTGGTTGTTGTATTCATTGTTGCATTTGAAGTTGCACAAGCACAGCAACAGTTTGGGATTTGTGAACAAGAACAACATGTTGGTTCATAGATTGGCTTTGGATATTCTGTTTTAGTTTGACATGCAGAAGCTTTTTGTGAGGTAATCGTATAACTTTGATAGTTTGCATTTGTACAAGTACATGTTTTTTGTGGTAATGCACCACATTGACATTGATGTTGGTAATTACTCATTGACTGCACCTCCGTTATTTTAATCCTTCTCTATTCTATAACTTATTAAGGCTCCTCTATTAATCACCTACCCTATATTCAAGCTCTACTATATAATACTCACTGCTTATAAATTGTGTTAATTTTTAAAGCAAGATAATATTTATTTTTCCTATATTCGACAAATATTTTATAAGTTCTTTGCATTCCCAAAAAGGGATTTCTTATATTTAAGAAATCCCTCGGGTTCATTTTTATTTACACATTGTATAGCCTGGATTTACTGTATAGCCTTGGCATCCACATGATTGTGGTTGTGGGCATGGCATTGGCATTGGTTGTGGACATGGCATTGGCTGTGGGCATGGCATTGGTGGTGGGCATGGCATTGGTGGTGGGCATGGTGGTGTTGGTTGTGAACCACATCCACAAGGTTGATTAGGTACTACCACTGGTGGCTGTACAGGTTGACATGGATTATAGCTATTGTTACCACCTTTACAAACACCACAGTTTCCACCTGATGTTGTTGTGTCTAAGACTACTTCTGAACCTGTTGTTGCCTTATTAATAAGGATTTTATAGCAAGACAAATCATCTGCACACACATCGAATTGGTAGAACCCTTCACAGTTTGTAATTGTATGTGCAATACCGGTGTACTCTTCTTTTCCATTCGTACAAGTTACTTTGACTAATTTTGCTAATGCATTGGCAATAGGTTGACCTTGACAGTTTATAACTCTTCCCCATACTCGTTTTGCGCTAAATTCGTCAACAACAACATCTGCTCTTACTTCTGCACTTTGGCAAATACCTGGTGTATTCAAATTAATATCTATTGAGTTCCCTACCGTAACGCTAGATGTTTGACATGAACTGCTATTGCTATAATAATTACTCATTTTTAAGATACCTCCTAAATGACTTTTTATACTTCACTATATGTGATCACTATTCCTATTGTTACTTGTCTTATCAGAATCTTTACATTTTTTCTTGTTCTTTGATGCTCTAAATCCACTTTTTTATGACTATTTTTATGATTAAAAAGGAAAGTATTTTTGGCTCACAAAATCTTTTTTACTTTTTTTTCCATTTCAGTCACCAATTGGTATCGCACTCATATACTATCATTGAAAGTATCTTTCGTAACAAAAAGGAGGATTTCTATATGCCTAAATTTAATAGATCCCTCATTGAATATGATGGGGTTTTATCTTACCAAAATGATATATGTGCTGCTGCGATTCCCAATAGCTTCAAGCAGTTTAATATCGATATGGAGCTCTGTGTTCCTTGCCAAAAACCAAGTATCGAACAAATCGTGAAAATTACTACGGATACTTGTGTGACAAAACAAGTTATTATACGTACACCTTGTGGTATTTCTGCTGAAGGAAGTGTCTTAACAGGTTTTAAACTTGTCGCTATGGGAGAAGTTCAAATCAAGATTAAATATGTAGCACTCGAACCTGAACAAAGTGTTCATACTGTTCACGCTACTATTCCTTTCTGTTCTTCTGTTGTTATGCCTTGTGAATTTACAAATTTGAGCGCTGTTTCATCAAAAGTTTATGTTGAAGACGCATACATTAGTCAAAAAGATGACCGCTGTATGTTCGCCAACGTAACATTGATGTTAGTAGCTCAATCTTGTTAGGAGGTAATAAATATGTTCAAATACGATTATTCACCCTCAGCATCTACAACCTTGCCTAGTTGTGCTCAATTTTTCAAAGATACTATTGTAGAAGAAATTATTAGTATCCCACCTGAAAAACCTGATATGGAACGTATTCAAAAAATCATGGTATGGCCTGAAATAGAAGATATGAAGCTTATTTGTACGGAAAAAGGTATCTCTAACGAAGGTCAGGTATTAACCGGCTTAAAACTTCTTGTAAAACTTCGCTTGAAACAAAAAATACTTTATGTTGCCGATCGTTGTACACAATCTCTTCATGCTGCTCACTTTGACAATATTACTAACCTATTCATCATCGTTCCTGAATGTATTGATTGTGAACCTACATGTACACTCTTTGCAAAAGGTCAACTCCGTGTGGTTCCTTATATTGAGACGGTTCAATACAGAATGTTAGATGCAAGATCTATCCATAAGTGTGTTTCTGTATTTATCAATATGGAAGTTATAAAATAGGAAGAAAGGTTGATGACAAAATGATCCTAAAAAAAATATCTAATGTAAATGAAGCTACCGTTGGGGATATCATTACTTATACACTGACTGTTGAAAATAATGATACCTTCGACTACACAAGTGTCCTCGTTAAAGATTTATTAACACCTGAACTTGACTTCGTAGATGGTAGTATTGTCGTTGGCGCAACACCTATGCCTACTGATAGTATTCTTACCGGTATTGAAGTAGGTGCTGTTACAGCCGGAGCTATGATCCCTATCACGTTCAAAGCTGCTCTTATTGGCAAACCTGCTGGTGGCATACTTAAAAACACAAGTACAGGTTATTTCACTTATCAAAATGCTGATGGTCAATCCATCATTGGCACAGTTGATAGTAATGTCAACACCATAGACGTTTACTTGGCACAACTTACTGTTACAAAAACGGCTGACAAAGAAACGGCATCTTTCAACTCTCTTATCACGTACTCTGTAGTCGTTAAAAACACAGGTGATCTCTCAGCTTACTCTATTAGTTTTACCGATATTCTTCCTAGCTGCCTCACACTTGTTCCTGGTAGCTTCAAAGTCAATAACGCTGTAGTTAATGATGTCAATCTTGCTCAAGGCGTTGACCTCGGTACGCTGACACCTACAACCGAAGTATGGGTATCTTACCAAGGTATGGTGACCTCTACTACTGGCTGCGAGATCTGTAATCAGGCAACTGCTGTATTTGACTACGTACAACCAAATGGTGTAACAGGCTCCAAAACATCTAATGTCGCTACTGTGTGTGTAGAAGCACGTATTCCATTCAAACAACTGATGCTTGACAAATACTGCGAAGTACCTCGCGTGAAACCAAACATCGAAGACCTCAATGATGAAGTTGCTGTAGATATCGAAATCCTCAATTCATATCCAATCCAAACACTCAGTGCAACTTCTACAAGTGGGCAAGTTTTATCTGGCTATAAACTCATTGTACATGGCAATATTTGCATCAGTATCGAATACACTGCAGCGCTTGAATCTCAACCTGTTCACTCTTATCACTGTTCACTCCCATTTGGTACATTCATTATTCTTCCTCCTGACTATACACCAGGCCAACAAGTTGAAGTCAATGCTATTATTGAAAATGTTGAAGCTGATATGGTAAGTTGCCGTGGTGTTTCTACCAACATCACATTGCTCTTAGTTGCAAGAGTCAAATAAATGCTATAAAAAGCTAGGGAATGAATTCAATCTCCTAGCTTTTTATTTACCTACTTATATTAATACTGCTGCTTTAATAAGAATTGCAGTATTCACATAGAACTTTCTTGCATCTTCCATGGAGTAGCTTGCTTTTTCTACAATGGCAATAGGCTCTACTCTATATCCAGGTTTGTAATCAATTGGCAACACGATAAATGTTCCAAAAGGTATTTCACAATAAACTGCATACATATCTTGAGTTGCAGTAAGTGCAGTATACGTCATAATGATCTTAATAACTCCATTCACAACAAGCTTATTTCCTGTTAAAATCTGTCCTTCATTAGATACACCTGATGCTGTAGGAATAACATAAGAATCTAAAATGTCAATTGTTGCTGTTACACCACTAATATCTTCCATGTCAGGCTTTTGTAATGGCACATTAAACGTTGCATCTAATGTAATTTGTTTGAAGTTTGTAACGCCTACATAGATTCTAACTGGATTGGATTTCCATGTTTTAGTAGCTAACGTACCATTAGGATAAACAAATGTGCCTGTTACATTGGCAACGTTTGTGATACATCCCGTACTAGATCCTCCATTTACCTTTACAGCAAAACTGATAATTGCAGCTGAACCACCTTGAAGATTTGGTATTACAATGCCCCTTGCTAAATCAGGATCCATTACAACCTGACTATTAACTGTAAGGGTTCCTGGCACTAATGAAAATGCAGCATTTAATACATCTTGCACAATTACATTACTGAGCGTCACATCTCCTAAATGTTCTAACGTCAGTGTAAAATAGAATACATCTCCAAGACCTACTGCCGTTTGACTTGCTACTTTTGTAACACTAATAGTTGGATCAATTACTACAAGTACAAAGTCTTGACTACTTACAGTTGCAAACTCTGGCGCTAACATTCCGGGTGCTTGATAACTATACGTTCCTGTTGCGACATTGACAACTGTACCATCTCCTTGATTTAAGACAGTGACATCAAACCTTATAGAGGCCATAGCTCCTGCATCCAGTGTTCCTATAATGATACTGGTACCAATATCCCCCTGCCTACTTTGACCATTAACCTTGAGACTTCCTGTAACAAACTGTAATTCACGTGGGATAACATCTGTAATCTGCACATTATTAATTGGAAATGCATCGTTATTGATTACTTGCAGTGTAAATGTCACTTGATCTCCTACTGCTGCTGTTTGCACATTGGCTGTTTTATTAATTAGCATCTTTTTCACTCCTTTCCTTCACTTTTTAAATAATTACCATATCTAAGAATAGCGAAACGCACTTTTGAATCGTACGACAATCTAATATCCTTGCATGAACTTTTTCAATATAAGGGTTAACCTTGATACGCCCAGCTGCAACAAGGTCACAGATGGTTGTGTCTCCTATTTTTGAAGGGGGCACAATATAGAGAACTTTTGTGATATCAAAGTGCGCACCTTGCACTGGTTGAGTTGGAATACACCCTACATAAAGTACTTTTTCCCGTAATGTCACTTCCACTAACAATTTATAGCCTGTAAGCACCTGCCCTTCACTAGAAGTCCCCTGTTCAGTTGCTATAATTTCTACGTTTGTTACAATTGGATCTACCATAATATCTATAATTCTTTCGATATTCACCATATTGTCACTGAGTTTAAGTATCTCCATGACTGTCTCTTCTTTAAAATACTTTGGATTTGTCGGAAAGTTACTTCCACTAAAATTATATGCCATCATCGTCCCTCCCCGTTTAATTTCTAACCGTAAAGAGAACCATTACATTATAGAAGAAACATCTACAATTCATAGCATTCACATGAATATCTTCTATAAAAGCTTGTGGTTTTCCATACATTTGCGCATTATAACTCTTTGGCAATATAATATATTCACAGAATGGTACCATAAAATGGGCTGTATGCACTGTCCTTGTCTCATCACAAGCCACATATTGTACCTTTAGCTTAAGTTCACCTACTAACATTAATTTACAGCCTGTAAGTTGCTGTCCTTCCATAGATGTTCCCACAGGTGTTGCAACAACTTCATAGCTTTGAATATCTATCTTTCCCCACACCTTAACCATTTGCTCCATATCCGGCTTACATGTTGGGATGCATAGTATACCTTGTAGATTACTTTGCTTGTAATCTTGTTTGGTTGTACAAAGTGGTATATTACTAATCCCTTCGTACTGGATGAGATCTCTCATTTTGCTGCTCATATAACCATTTTCCCCCTTTTTCTACAAATTTCTTTCCCTATATCATATGCTTTTTCTAGACATTAAGTGTGTCTTTTATAGGCATCTCTAACAGTTTCTACATCACTCTCCTTCTCAAGAATTTATTATCTTTAGGATTTATTCTTAAGTCGTTAAATTGTGACATTTTTCTTTCTTCATTATTAATTTATGCACTTTATTTTAAAATGTTATATATTTACTGCAAATAATAGCAGATGATTTGCTATTTACTTTTTTTAAGCTTGTTCGTGGTCTTTCTCTATTTTAAATCTCATACATATAAAGTGATGAATTTTTGATACACCCTAGGAGGCCATCATGAAAAAATACAAAATTTGTGTCTATGCGATTTGTAAAAACGAAGAAAAATTTATTGATCGTTGGGTTGAGTCTATGAGTGAAGCTGATTACATAGTTGTCTGCGATACAGGCTCTACCGACAAAAGTGTAGAAATGTTAAAATCAAAAGAAAATGTTTATACTCACACCATTAGCATCTCCCCTTGGCGATTTGATGAAGCACGTAATAAGTGTATAGATGCCATTCCTGATGATGTGGATATCTGCATCTGTACTGACTTAGACGAAGTATTTGATCCTGGCTGGCGAGATATTTTAGAAAATGCTTGGACACCTTACACCAAAGTCATGCGCTATACTTTTGTTTGGCAACGTGATAGCGAGGGCAACGCACGCAAAACTTCATCTGCCCAAAAAATCCATGCAAGACGTGACTTTAGATGGATTTATCCAGTTCATGAAATACTTGATTATTCAGGTACAGACCCTATGATTTATACCGATACGCCCGAACTACGCATCACACATCTTCAAGATCATACCAAATCACGCGCTCAGTACTTACCACTCTTAGAACTCTCTGCCAAACTCTTCCCTACCTATGACCGTAATATCCATTATTTAGGTCGTGAATACATGTATTATGGCAAATACGAAGAGTGTATTGACACACTCAAAAAACATCTGCAGTTGCCAAATGCTTTGTGGGCAGATGAACGCTGCGCTTCTATGCGGTATATTGCACAGTCTTATATGTATATGGGCCAGCTTGCGGACGCAAAAGCTTGGTTCTACAAAGCTATTGGTGAAGCCCCTCATACCCGCGAGCCCTATCTCGGCATGGCTACGTTGGCCTACCATCAACATGATTGGCCTACTGTGTATCATATGGCAGAAGAAGCTCTCCTGATCGCTAAACCTACTGGCTCTTATCTAGATGATCCTGATTGTTGGGGCTATCTCTTCTATGACTACGCTGCAATTAGCTGTTATTACCTTGGTCTAGGCGCTAAAGCCATTGCTTTTGCACGTCAAGCGCTTACTTTTGCCCCAAATGATGAGCGTCTACAAACCAATCTCAATCTATGCCTTGCACGCTATAATCACTAATAGGGTCTACAAACTTACAATAAAAGGTGCCTTCTCACAGGCACCTTTTATGATTGAAATATAGGGATAAACTATTGTTTTTTGACCTTTACAAGGCCCAGATTAGGGGATTCATCTTCAGCTACCAATACCCCTTCAGCTACCATCTTTTGAATTCTATACTCTAACCACAGCTTACTCGGCACATCCCCATCTTCTCTTGCCTTACGGTTCACATCTCTCATGATTTGCTGAATAGGGTATGCTTCTTCGCTATCTACTGCATCTTGTATCGCTTGATCATAAGCTGTTTCTTCTAGGTCTACAATCTGACCGTCTTTTAATACTCTTAGCACACTGGTACGTGTCTTCAGTTCTTCCCACTCTTGTTGAAGCATCGCCTTTCTCTCATCACTTATAGCCACAAATTCTTTAAAGGATTCGCTCATCTGATCCTGCGTACATTCCAAAATCGTTTTAACATACTCCGTTTTGTCCTCTTCTTGTCGTAAAATATGTTGGGATACATTGGCTTCATAAAGTGGATAATCACCATACTCACTTACCAAATACCTAAGCGCAAGTTGGTCTCTCACATTATCTGCATGCCAGATCACGATTTTTTGATCTGCTGCAATTTCATCCATTTTGATAGGAAGTAATAAGTTTTCTACCACATCTTCCACTTCAAAATCATAGTCTGTTCCTCTCACTGTCAAAATCTCACTGAGCCACTGCTTGCGCTCTTGTGAAGCAAATACATACTGATTAATAGGACCTATTCCTAAATGGTCTGTAAACTCTTGAATCATTCTACAAAATACGTCACGTTTTTGAGGCTCTTCCCCTCTCATGACCATTCCTACACCCAAATTCTCTGTTACAATATGCATATACTCTCCCATACTGAACCTCCTCTAATTTTTTGATATCAACATCCCTCAATAGTATATGCAATATACCTACAAAAAGTGCCCTATTGGACGTTAGGACCAATAGGGCACTTAGAATAACTTTATAAGATTAGAGTTGATCCATTGAGGTGACTTGGCATAGTGAAATGAGCGCATAGTTGTTATTAGTCATTCTCACCCATGCTGTATCCGTACAAATGGCAATCAGAGACTGAATATTAACACGTTGAGTTGGTGCTGTTGTATCCACATACGTGTCTACATTGAGTAAATTCACACCTAACTGCCTATTACAGCAGCACATCCAGTCTGGACCTGTGCCGCCTACCTGGGTACCACAATAGTCAAAGCTACCTGGAGTAGTGACAGAGTCTGCTGTTGTGGTATTAACAGGTGATTGCTGGAATAATGATGGTGTTACAAATGTGACATAGGCAATATCACAAATATTGATGTCATATATTGTTGCCCCTGATTGAATCCGCACTGTACCATTATTAACACTGGCAATACTATAGGTTCCACCACCAAACTGTGTTTGTCTGGTATGAATGGTTACACCTGTAGCTGTATTTGTTCGAAGAATATCTAATGCTCGTCGTAATCCTTGTTGACAGCAGCAATCTGTACTTGTTTCTGCATTTGCTCCTACTATACCCGTATCCCCTGTAGCACCTACTGTACCTGTTGGGCCTGTAACACCTGTAATACCTGTAGCGCCTTGGTATCCCACAGGGCCTGTAGCGCCTACTGGTCCTGTGGGTCCTGTAGCTCCTGTAGCTCCTGTAGCTCCTGTTGGGCCTGTATATCCTGTATATCCTGTATCACCTATGACTCCCATTAAGCCTGTATACCCTGTATACCCTGTTGGGCCTGTTGGGCCTGTATATCCTGTATATCCTGTATATCCTGTATATCCTGTTGGGCCCGTTGGGCCTGTTGGACCTGTATCCCCTGTAGCTCCTGTTGGACCCTGAATACCTGTTGGGCCCGTTGGTCCTGTGTCACCTGTTGGACCCGCTGGACCTGTATATCCTGTTGAGCCTTGTGGCCCTGTTGGACCTTGTGGCCCTGTATACCCTCTAGGACCTGTTGGACCTGTAATACCTGTTGGGCCTGTGGTACCTGTGGCACCTGTATTACCTGTTGGGCCTGTAAAACCTATTTGTCCGGTAAGACCTGTTGGCCCCATCGCACCTTCTGAACCAGTATAGCCTGTTGGACCTGTATAACCCGTATAGCCTGTTGGGCCTGTTGGGCCTTGAATACCTGTTGGCCCTGTAATACCTGTTGGCCCTGTATAGCCTGTAGCACCTGTGTCCCCTGTTTCACCTGTCGGACCTGTATAGCCTGTTGGGCCTTGTGGGCCTGCAAATCCCGTGACGCCTGTTGGGCCTAAGATACCTCTTGGTCCTGTTGGGCCTGTATTCCCAGTAGCACCTTGTGCACCCTGAACACCTGTTGGGCCTTGTGGACCTTGTGGGCCTCTTGGTCCTGTTGGACCTAATGGGCCTCTTGGTCCTGTAGCGCCTGTATCACCTTCTGGACCTTGTGGCCCTGTAGCGCCTGTAGCACCTTGATCCCCTTGCGGACCTGTCAGACCTGTTGGACCTTTGGGGCCTGTTGGGCCTGTTGGGCCTGTTGCACCTGTGGCACCTTGAGCACCTGTTGGGCCTGTTGAGCCTGTGGCACCTTGTGGACCTCTTGGACCTGTATCCCCTGTGGCACCTTGTGGACCTGTGTTACCTATTGGACCTTCTACACCACGGTCTCCTGTTGGACCTGTTGGTCCTGTTTCACCCTGTGGACCACGATGACCTTGAGAACCTTGTGGGCCTTGTGGGCCTCTTACACCTGTTTCTCCCGTCCAACCATCTGGACCAGTATACCCCGTATCTCCTGTAGGTCCTTGCAAACCGACATCACCTGTAGCACCTTTGCGGCCTGTTGGGCCTGTATAACCTACATATCCTGTATACCCTACTGGACCTGTATCTCCTTTGGGCCCTTGGGGACCTGTAGGTCCCACGAGGCCCGGTTGACCTGTGGCACCCATGTCTCCTGTTGGACCGACACAACATACGTTATCCTCGGCTGCTGTCTGATTCCAATTCGTCTGATTACTATTATTTGACATAGCTTAATTCTCCCCCTTTACCTGATACTCTTGTGCTTTGTTTAGTTGAT
>JBOFIR010000065.1:0-4901 GCA_051650265.1 Cellulosilyticaceae bacterium | reverse complement strand
GCCAAAGAAAGGTGAGTTCGTATTCGATGGTCACTTCGACATCGAATACTTCCTTGAAGTTGCTGCAGAACTTGGCCTTCATGTCATCTTAAGACCAGGTCCATACATCTGTGCTGAGTGGGACTTCGGCGGGTTCCCTGCATGGCTGCTCAAAGACAAAAACTTACCACTTCGCTGCAACAACCCAGAGTACCTTAAGCACGTAGACGACTGGTTTGATGTATTCATTCCAAAGATGGTACCATACCTTCGTACAAATGGTGGCCCAATCGTAGCTGTTCAAGTAGAAAATGAATATGGTAGCTATGGGGATGACAAAGATTATCTGCGTCATATGCAAGATGGCCTCATCCGCCGCGGCATCGATGTACCACTCTTCACTTCTGATGGGGGTACAGACTTCATGCTTACTGGCGGAACACTTCCTGACGTCTTCAAGACTGTTAACTTCGGTTCTTGGGTAAAAGGTAACTTTGATAAATTACTTGAATTCCAACCAGATGCACCACTAATGTGCATGGAGTTCTGGGATGGTTGGTTTGATCACTGGGGTGATATCCACCACGTGAGACCTGCTGAAGAAGTCATCCAAGTCTTTAGCGATATCTTAGCGCGTGAAGGCCACGTAAACTTCTACATGTTCCACGGCGGCACAAACTTTGGCTTCTACAATGGTGCAAACTTCTACGATGAGAAAAAACAATACATGTGCACAACAACAAGCTATGACTACAACGCACCACTGACAGAGTCAGGTGACATCACAGATACTTACCTTAAGATCCGTGAGATGTGCGAAGAACGCTTTGGTAAGATTCCATATGAAGTACCTGCTAATAAGAAGAAAATCGCTTATGGCAACATCAACTTCACACAACAAGCATCACTCTTTGATAACTTAAATAACCTCACAACACCAATTCACAGCGCAACGCCACTCAACATGGAAGCTGTGGATCAGGACTTTGGTTATATTCTCTATAGTAAACAAGTAGAAGGTCCTCGTGAAAACATGGGACTTCGCATCGAAGAACTTCGTGACCGTGCACAAATCTTTATCAACGATGAAGAGAAAGCAATCTATCACCGCAACGAAGTACAAAACCTTAGCGTTCAAGTGCCAAAAGAAGGTATGAAACTTGACGTACTTGTAGAAAACATGGGCCGTATCAACTACGGCGGTATGATGACAGACCACAAAGGGATCACAAAAGGCATCACTCAAGGTGAGCGCTACCTCTTTGGTTATGACATCTACCCACTTCCAATGAACGACCTCTCTGGTCTTGCCTTCAATGAAGGTGTGACTGAGACAAACAAACCAGTATTCTACAAAGGAACTTTCTCTGTAGATGAAGTAGCAGATACATTCCTTGACTTTAGCAACCTTAATAAAGGATTTGTCATGGTTAATGGGTTCAATATCGGTCGCTACTGGAACATCGGGCCTGCTGAGACACTCTTTATCCCATCAGGACTCCTTCACGAAGGTGAAAATGAGATCATCCTCTTCGAGCAGCACCCAGCGGCTCTTCCAGAGGTATCACTCATTGATTACCCAGTACTTGATCGTAGTAATAAATAAGCCTGCCAAGGGTATATGCCTTTTGCATATATAAAAAGAGGAAGAACGTCCTGCTTAGACGTTCTTCCTCTTTTATTTGAATAACAACCTTTTGATAAATGCTACCTTGCCTGCTGCATGTGGTGGATATTTGAGATCAAGCTCCCACCTCGGAGACTTATGCAGAATCCCTCTCATATTGGAAAAGGTATCAAAAGACATTTTGCCATGATAGCGCCCCATCCCACTATTGCCTACGCCGCCAAAAGGCATGTGTTTGGAGGAAACATGCATCACTGTATCATTGATACAACCTCCCCCAGATGTGGTGTTACTCAGAATATAGCGCTGCATCCGCTTACTTTGGCTAAATATATAAAAAGCAAGCGGCTTTGGCCTACTATTAATCTCTTGAATCACTTCATCAATTTGGTCATAAACGATCACAGGCAATATCGGGCCAAAGATCTCCTCCATCATAATCGGACTATGCCAGCTCACGTCTTCCATAATAGTTGGATGAATCTTGCATAGTTCTTCCTCTCCAACCCCACCACAAAAGACTTTATCACTCTCTACAAGATCCATCAGTCTTTCATAATGCCTTTGATTGATAATCTGAGGATAGTCATCTGAAAGCTCATCCTCAATATAGTAGAATGCCAAAATGTAGCGCTGCATTGCTTCCATAAGCGCTTGTTCTACACTGCGATGCACCACCACATAGTCTGGTGCCACACACGTCTGACCTGCATTGATAAATTTTCCCCACACAATCCGCTTCGCTGCCTTCTCAATATTGGCTGTCTCATCTACGATAGTCGGCGACTTTCCCCCAAGCTCAAGTACTACAGGGGTGAGATGCTCCGCCGCCTTCGCCATCACTTTTTTGCCGATAGTAGGACTTCCTGTAAAGAAAATCAAGTCAAAAGGTTCTTCTAACAAGGCATCACTCACACGATAATCCCCTTCTATCACTTCGACAACTTCCTTAGGAAAAACAGCCTGCATCAAACTTACCAATACCTCACTGGTGTGGCTCGTTTGCGAAGAAGGTTTGAGCACCACTTGATTGCCTGCTGCAACAGCACCCACAAGCGGTGCAACAGCTAGCATAAAAGGATAATTCCAAGGCGAGATGATGAGCACTCTGCCAAGCGGCTCTGGGTATATCCTTCCTTTGCTTGGAAAATTGATGATCCCGGTCCCCACGCGCCGCGGTTTTGCCCATCTTCTCACATGCCTAATTGCTTCATCTATTTCTTCTATCACCATAAGCACTTCTGTACTGTAGCTGTCAAAATCACACTTTCCAAAATCTTGTTTGATTGCATCTAGTATCTGCTTTTCCCGAGCGACCACTTCTTTTTTAAGCGCTTTGAGATAATTGATGCGGTCACTCACGCCTAGCTTCACATCCATACCAAGTAACACCTCTCATTTATAAATATAATATTCCTGCTGCAAATAACATCTGCGCCACATAATAACAAGTCAGATTAATCAAAGTGACCCATACAGATGGCTTTTTGTAAAAGTATTTAAACATCAATAATACATCAGAAATCACAAAAAGGACAGCTGCAACAATCATCTCATACTGATAGACTTCCATGATACCTGCCATCCCAAAATCAAGCACTTTCTTAAGCATTAATCCAAGCAAAAGACTATACCCATAAAGGAGCCACTTACACCCCTTAAGGTCAAACCAAGACATATGACTCACAAACCATACGCATACCACAAGTACTACAGAAATCCAAAAGTCTGACTGATGCCAACCGCCTATTTTCCCAAAGACCATACTATAGAAGCCATGGGCTACACCAAACCAAACTACTCCCCATACAAACTCTTGATTCTTAAGACTAATCGCGTGATAGTCCGCCATACCCAGCATCACATCACCTACCAACGAAGCAATGAGTGCAAGCAAGATCAGTCCTCCCCAGCGCCAGTTCCCCGTTGGCACCTGCTCAAGCCACGCAAATATGCCTATCAGAAGAAAACCTATACTTGCCAAGGCCTTATTCTGAATCCGCAACATACTATCATGATACCTATAAGTGGTTACCAATAGACTTAAAAGCAAAATACAGGTGATGATCACAGCAAGTCTAACTCCCATATACACCCCCACCTAAAGTACGCCTATCTTATATTCATCTATATTATAGGTTGCATAAAGCTATACCTGTTCAACCTAAAAAAAGCTATTCGTACAAGCAGTACGAATAGCTCCTCTATGATTAACGATTAATTTGTAACAAATGGAAGATCTCAAGACTTGGTAATGTGATCTCTGTTTGATCTGTACCATAACTGACTGTAAGTTGGCCCATAGTCTCTGTCTTAAGTACCACTTCACTACAAGCATAAGGTAAAGTAATCTTGATCCCATCAACTGGGTATACTGGGTACACATCTTGTTGATTCACAACACCGATGTAAGTCTTTCCTTCTTTCTCCCAGCTCGTAACCTCTACAAAAGCAGGTGCATGTGCTGCAAGCTGAGGTACGCCTACAAGGTGCTTCACAAGGCTGTAGACTGCCTTCTTACAGAAGTGTGCAGGTGTAAGCTCAAGTGGTGCCACTGACCATAAGACTTTACCTTTGCCAATAGTCTTCTCAATCACTACTGGTATCTCTGTATGAATACCCGGTGGGTTAGAGTGGATCGCTGAGAAATCTCTGCTTCCACGCTTTGTATAAGGATGGCTCAGTGTTGCAAACACATCACAATCTCCTGTGATTGCATACTCTGTGATTGTTCTCTCAAGTGGGTATGGACTCGCTTGATTAAATGTCTCAAAGAGTGGTGCCCCAAGTGCTGTTGGTGTGAGGTAAGTATAGCCATACTCACTTTCACCTGTTACACTCGCACCAAGAAGCGTCTCCCATCTTGCATGCGGAAGCTTTCCTGTGATGAATACCTTTCCACCATCTACGATATACTTTTCGATCACTGTCATTTCTTCATCTGTCATATGATATACCCCATTGATACATAAAACAGGTGTCTTGATCGCATCTAAGTTTCTTGTGCCTACCACATCATAGAGCATATTGTAGTTTTGAAGTGTTCTTGCGACTGCCATTGGTGAAGTCATGAAGTTATCATTCACCTTGAGGTTCGTATTGTACCAGATAGAGACATCTGCGTTCATATCTCCACTCATATATTGTTCGTAGTTTTGACTCCATGCATAAGTTGGTCCAATTTGATTCGTATACACATCTTCTGTGATTGTACCATCTGGATTCATAGCATCACACATAGAGAATGCCCCATTATGTACTAATGCATTAACTGTATGGAGCATCAAATCTTCCT
>JBOFIR010000064.1:0-14576 GCA_051650265.1 Cellulosilyticaceae bacterium | reverse complement strand
AAGCAAAGAGGACGATAGCGATAACAGTAAGGACCCACCGAATAATCATGAATTTAAAGCCAAGGAACTTCATCTCATTGAGGAGCATTGGAATTTAGATTTCTTTCCAATGTTTCTTTTTGCTAAGATAATATAAAGGAGGTAAGAAATGCTATTAGATATGTTAAAAAGTCTTCAGATGTTGCAAGAAGTAGACGAAGAAATATTAAAGGTATGAATCGTAAGATTAAAATGCTTACTCAAAGGACCTTGCGAGAAAATATATTGGAATATCTTAATCAACAATGTATTGAGCAAAATACAAGACGCGTTCTACTTCCGATAAATAAAAAAGAATGGGCAGATTACCTAGGAGTACAAAGGCCGTCTCTCTTTAGGGAATTAAAGAAGATGAAGGAAGAGGGGATCATCCAGATTACCAATAGAATAGTAGAACTCTTGTAAGAAAGGTTTATCTGATAAAAATAAAATGGAATGGTAATGCAGTGGCACAGTGGTCATATATGCTACCCAATGGTTCGGCGCACCAGTGTTATTTGATTTTGTACCGGAAAAGTTGTGGAATAAATAGTAGATAGAGATAAACTAGGGAGAATAACAATGAGATACGTGATTTCAGATTTACATGGACACTATGCATTATTTAGAGAGATGCTTGAATTAATTCATTTCAAAGAAGAAGATACATTATATATTTTAGGAGATATGATTGATAGGGGGAGTGATCCTATACCGACCGTTCAATATATTATGAAGCAGCCGAATATGAAGGTGCTGATGGGCAATCATGAGTTATTAATGCTGGGGACAATCAATGATTTGGAAGATGAGACAGCAAGAGGAGCATGGTACCGAAATGGTGGGGAGATCACACATCAACAATTTGATGCACTATCTATAGAAGAGCAACAGGCGATGAAGGTATATCTACAATCTTTACCGACAACGATTGAGGTAAATCAGTATCTGTTGGTACATGCAGGTGTTAGGGTACCCCAAGCAGGTTGTCTGTGGGGAGATGTCAAAGATGAACAGACGGTAAGGGATCTGACGTTTATTAGAGGAGAATTCATTGAAAATACAGCTTTAAAAGATAAAATCGTTATCTTTGGACATACTCAGACAAAAGGATTCGCGACACCTGGAGAAATCTATTTTGGAAAAGATAAGATAGGGATAGATTGTGGTGTCTACAGTAGAAAAAGTGGTGGAAAATTAGGATGTCTTAACCTAGATACATTAGAAACCTATTATTTATAGAAAAATACCGAAAAAAGCCATGGCGATTTGGAGACGTCATGGCTTTTTCGTAAGCAAAATAAGAAGATTGAGAGTGCTCAAACAAGGGCTATAAAGTGTTTTTGATCTTGCCACATAGTTTCAAATTGCTGAGAAAAATCTTTAGCAATTAAGGCGTCGTCAAGAAGAACAAGTAATTCATCATTAAGCAGGGTTGCTGCTTTAGTATAGTTATAGGAGCCAAAGAGGATCGTAGTGTGATCGATGATAGTAATTTTGAGATGCATAAGTCCAGCATGGGAATTAATTTTGATAGGAATCTGATGAGACTGAAAATTGAGAATATCATCATGTTCGGCAGGGGTATGAATTTGTTCTTTATCACAAATGAGACGTACGGTGACCCCTCGCTCTTTAGCAGCAATAATGGCGTTGACAATTTCCTTTTTTGTAATAGTATAGATTGCAATATCGAGAGTACTTTTTGCTTGATTAATTTGTATAATAAGTTTTTCATCTAAAGGAGTGGAGTGAGAAAAGTAGTATTCCATAGAATCACCCTTAAACGATAATAAGATTAGTACATTATATGACAGAGGTTCTAAAAACGGGATAGGACAAGTTATGTAAAATTTGGTATTAAAATAATAAAGGTAGTATGCCTAAAAGAGATAGGATATGATTAAGGCAGACAAGTTTATTAATCCTAACATTTTTCGCTTAAAAACTATAAATGTCTGTAAAAATTATGTTAAATATGCAAAAAAAGCTATTTTTTATGACATATGTCATATTAGAACAAAGAAGTGTTGGTAAAATAGGGCTTAGAATAAACATCCTGGAGGGAACTATGAAAAAGTTAAGTGTATGTCTACTAGCGATCATTATGATGTTGTCTGCTTTAGTAGGTTGTGGATCAACTGATTCAGCAGCAGGAGTAACAGATGGTGAGTCAAAATTGAAAGTAGCTTTAATCTCAGATACGATCGGAACAGAGCAATTTATCTTACAAGCTTATAACAAAGTAAAAGAAATGGCAGAAGTTCATGGATTTGAATGGACATCTATGGAGTGTTTAGATACAGCGCAGTGGGAAGAAAATACACGTGCAGCTTCAAATGAAGGTTACAACTTGATCATTGGTATCGGCTGGCAAGCAGCAGATCCATTTAGTATTGCAGCAGAAGAGAATCCAAATATTAAATATGCAGTAATTGATACGATAGCTTCAAATGATAAAGTAACAAGTATTGGATTCAATGAAACAGAAGGAGCTTATGTACTTGGAACAATGATTGGAACAGCTTTCCCTAACGAAAGCTTATACGGATACATTGCTTCATTCCAAAATCAAGGAACTTACAAATACCGTTATGGTTTCTCTGAAGGGGTAAAAGCAGTTAATCCAGATGCAAAGTTCATGTACAACTATGTTAACTCTTATAGTGATACAAACTTAGCTTACGAATATGCAATGCAACAAAAAGCAGCAGGTGCAAACTTTATTATGGGTGGTATTTCTGCAAGTGCAAATACAGGTATTTATCAAGCAGCTCAAGAGCTTGAGAAAAAAGGAACACCTATTTATACAACAGGTTTAAGTATTGATCAAACAACACAAGACAATCCATATATCCTTGGTGGTTTACTAAAAAACACAGGTGTATGTATTGAAAATATCGTAAATGACTTCTTAGGTGGTACATTAAATGGTGGTGTACAAATTCTTGGATTAAAAGAAAATGCATTCGGAGTTGTTCATGTAACGACAGAAACAGCAAACTACCTTAATTCAGATATTATGACGGCAGAAGCAGTTGAAGCTGGAAAAGCTGTTGCAGATCAAATCATTGCAGGTGATCTTGTCGTTGAGGCACCAGAAGAATCAAATAACTAATCCCTATATATCCAACTATGAGAGATCGTAGTTGGATATCATTATATCTATCCCAAAGAAAGTAGGTTGTGTACAGTGCTCTTAGAAATGAAGCATATAACCAAGACGTATGATAACGTTATTGCAAACAATGATGTCACGATTCAATTGAATAAAGGAGAGATTCTGGCCATTGTTGGAGAAAATGGTGCAGGAAAATCTACCATCATGAAGATCTTATATGGCCTTCAAAAGCCTGATTCAGGAGAAATCTATCTTAATGATAAGAAGGTTGTGTTTCATAATCCATCAGATGCTATGGCATGTGGGATTGGAATGATCCAACAACACTTTATGTTATTTGAGTCAATGACTGTTACAGAAAATATTGTCTATAAAAAAGAAGCCAAAAAAGGTATCTTTTATAGTGAACAAGAAAATATAAAAATCGTAGAAGAACTGTCAAAAAAATATGGACTGAGTGTAGACCCGAAAGCAGTGATCAAAGATTGTTCTGTAGGGCTTCAACAACGTGTTGAGATTTTAAAAGTGCTTTATCAAGATGCTGATATCATTATATTTGATGAACCATCAGCGGTATTAACACCTGGAGAGGTTGCAGAACTGCTTAAGACCATGAAGCATTTAGCTGCAATGGGCAAGAGTCTTATCATTATTACACATAAGCTTGATGAGGTTATGGAAGTGTCTGATCGTATCGTGGTAATGCGTACAGGGAATGTAGTGGATGAGATGCTCAAGACAGAGACGAACCCAGAAAAACTTTCAGAAGCGATGATTGGAAGACAAATCTTAACAAGAGAGATTCCGGATCAAACAGCAGGTGAGTGCCTTTTGGAAGTGAATAACTTACTGCTAAATGGAGAAGGTGCAAAACCTTTATTAGATCGTATCAATATGCAAGTAAGAAGTGGTGAAATTGTTGGTATTGCAGGTGTATCAGGAAATGGGCAGTCTGAACTGATTCGTTGTATTACAGGGCTTCAGAAGTCAGATGGTGGAACGGTACATATTAAAGGTACTGATATTACGAATAAACAAGTATTTGAGATTCGTGATGCAGGGATTGCACATATTCCAGAAGATCGTTATGTATGGGGGAGTGCAAAAGAAGCTTCATTGATTGAAAATGCCTTGATTGGTTATGAAGATCAGCCAAAGTTCTCAAAGAAAGGGATACTTAATCTTAAGGCAGTACAAGAACATGCTGTAGCACTCATCAAGGAGTATCGTGTAAAGGTTGGTTCGGCATATCAACAAATTAAAGGGTTGTCTGGTGGTAATGCACAAAAGCTTATTGCGGCTCGGGAGATTACACGTAATACGCCTATTCTTATTGCATGTGAGCCAACTCGTGGAATCGATATTGGTGCGATGGAATTTATTCATGACCGACTCGTGGAAAAGAGAAATAAGGGAGATGGTATCTTACTTGTTTCTTCAGAACTTAGTGAAATTATGAGTTTAAGCGATCGTATTTATGTGATCTATGATGGTCAGATTAATGGTGAATTTAAAAAGTCAGAAGTAGATGAAAAAGAGCTTGGAATGTATATGCTAGGAGGTAAAAAACATGAAAACGCTTAAAGCTTTGAAGTTGCCTTTGATTGCGACTTTAGTAGGTTTTTTCATTGGAGGTATTGTTATTGCCTTATCAGGATTTAATCCGTTTGAGGCCATTAGAGGATTACTAGTAGGTGGATTTGGTTCAACTTACTACTTAACAACAACTTTAACAAGAGCAACACCAATTATTTTTGCTGGTTTGGCAGGCGCATTGGCATGGGGGTCAGGATATCCTAGTCTTGGTGCTGCAGGACAGATGGTAATGGGAGCTATGGTAAGTGCCATGGTGGCAGTGGTTTGCCCGGGGCCAAGCTTTTTTGTAGTTATTGTTTCATTACTTGCAGGGATTTTGGCAGGTATGGCGTATTCGCTGATTTCAATCTGGGTAAGTGAACGCTTCCAACTTTATTTATTAATTATTACATTAATGATGAATTATATTGCAGATTATATTGCCTCTTACTTAACAGCATACGTGGTAAAAGATCCATTAGGTATGGACTCATCTGCTATCCAGACACAGTTGATTCAAGATTCAATCTTACCAAAATTGATAAAGGGCTATACCTTGCATTGGGGATTCATATTAGCAGTTTTAGCGGTACTTATTATCTACTTTATCATGAAAAAAACAACTTTTGGGTACAAAGCAAAAATGGGTGGTCTTAATCCTCAGTTTGCAAATTATGGTGGTATTAAAAGTAGCCGTATGATGTATTACGTATTATTACTCAGTGGTGCATTAGCTGGTCTTGGTGGTGCCTGTGAGGTACTAGGTACACGCTATCGTTATGTAGATGGCATGATTACCTCCCCGGGATATGCATGGAGTGGCATTATTGCTTCACTTATGTCTAGCAACCATCCGATTGGAATTTTGGTTAGTGCAATCTTCCTAGCGGGTCTGACAACGGGTGGAAGTACAATTGAGCGTAGTATGGGTGTACCGAGTGAAGTAACGATTATTATCCAAGGGATTATTACACTTCTTATTACAGCGAAATTTACTATCAAGTTTTCAAAAAAGCGTAGTGCAAAGAATAAGGAGGCCAAATAGATGGAATTCAATTTAGATTACTTAGCGGTTATCGCCAACTCAACCATTCGAATGACAACTCCTATCCTGCTTGTAACATTAGCAGCAGCTCTTTGTAGTAAAGTCAAGATCTTCAATATCGCAATGGAAGGGACTATGATGACAGGAGCCTTCTTTAGTATTGTTGCAAACTACTTTACAGGAAGTATAATCCTCTCGGTATTAGCTGGTATTGTAAGTAGTATGATTGTTTCAGGATTGGTAGGGTTTTGTGTGATCAAGCTCAAAGCATCTGCAGTCGTTGTAGGGATGGCGGTCAATACTATGATGACAGGGGTAACAACCTATTTGCTATTTCTGATTTTTAATACCAAGGGAGTATTTTCAGATCCTAGTTTAGTCAGTTTGCCAAAAGTAAATCTGCCATTTGTTGAAGACATCCCATTTGTAGGGACAATGCTTTCTAATTTGACAGTAGTTGATTATTTAGCCTTTGTAATTGCTATTGGAATGTATATATTCTTGTACAAAACAGTATTGGGCTTTAGATTAAGAGCAGTAGGAATTAATGAAGAAGCTGCTAAAAGTTTAGGAACACCAGTTGAGCGTTATCAGTTCTTAACGATTACGTTATCAGGAATTTTAACAGGGCTTGGTGGTTGCCTTCTTTCAATGAGTACTGTAACTTTATTCATTCAAAATATTACATCAGGAAGAGGTTATATTGCACTTGCTGCAAATAACTTAGGACAATCACATCCACTTGGTGTACTTGTATCAAGTTTATTCTTTGGGATCTCACAAGCAATGGGAAATGCCCTTCAAAATACATCTTTAAAGACTCAAATTACAGCATCTATACCTTATGTTGCAACGATTGTTGCACTTGTGTTGTTTAGTATGCATTCAAGTAGAAAGAGAAAGAAAAAGAAATCATAGGATGATTTTGGAAAGGTAGATTCATGAGATTTTTACATATAACAGATCTTCATTTTTTAAATCAGTACCCTCAAGTTGAAAGTGGATATGATGCGATTTTTAAGAAAATGACACATCCAATCAAGCAGCTTAAAGCGGGTCTCAAAAAAATTGATTTAACAAATTTAGATGCTATCATTATCACAGGAGATTTAACAGAGTGTGGGAGTGAAGCAGATTATAGACAACTAAGAGTAGTGCTTGAAGAGATTTTTAAAGACGTACCCATTCTTGTAACACTTGGAAATCATGATGTGAAAGCGGCGTTTTACAAAGGGTGGTTAAACCAGTCTCATAGATGTGAGCCGTATCATACGGTTACAAAAATAAAAGATGTAGTTTTTGTGGGATTGGATAATTCAGATGAAGTCGATCAAACAGGAATACTTGATCAAGAAAGATGTAGCTGGCTAGCCACAACTTTGGAGCAATATAGGGATGAGCAGGTGATTGTTTTTTGTCATCACCACATGATTTCTAGCCAAGCGACTATTCCTTCTATTAGGTACCATAAACAGTTTGAACAAATTATAAAAGAAAGCACTATCATGGCGATGATATGTGGGCATACACATCATGCTTATCGTGGGAGCTTTGCAGGGAAACCTTATTTTACAGCAGATAATCTTTCTTTTTCTGGAGAAGATGAGGGAGATGGTATTGTGCGTTTTGAAGAACGCTCAGGATTTAATGAATGTGTGGTAGAGGCGTGTGAATTGATAGTAGAGGAGATCTCTGCTTTGGATCACAAGACATTACTTACACGAGTAGATTTTAAAAGATAAACCTTATGGCTCATCAATTTGATGAGCCAATTTTTTGAGTTCATCTAGATTATGAATTAAGTAGGCTTTACCTTTTTTCTTCAAAATATCATTTGCACAAAAAGTGTTCAGGATACGTAAAAGATGGCGATAGCTGGTACTAAGGATTTCTGCACACTCAGTCAGGTTGCTTGAGAAGATTTGATCGTGTGAAGTTTGTAGAATATAAAAAGCAAGGCGACTTTCTATTGGACTTAAGAAGATACGACCAAATACGGTGTTGCAAGTATAGAGTTTGTTGGCAAGCATTTCACAAGTATGCTTTAAAAAGGTACGATCATTAAGGAGTATTTGGCGATATTTTGAAAGAGATATACCGATACAAGTTCCTTTAGTAACAGCTTCTACATTGGCAATGGCTTCTTTGCCCCAGAGAGAAGCAGATTCCCCTAGGAGCTGATAAGGCTCGCAAAATGAGAGCAACATAATATTTCCAGAAGGTGAATAGGCATAAACACGTGCTTTGCCACTGGTCATAAAATAAAGATAATCTGAGCAAAATCCTT
Organism: Cellulosilyticaceae bacterium; assembly: GCA_051650265.1. Classification (GTDB taxonomy): domain Bacteria; phylum Bacillota; class Clostridia; order Lachnospirales; family Cellulosilyticaceae; genus JBOFEH01. The sequence goes on along the minus strand of JBOFIR010000064.1, from coordinate 6,530 downwards.
CTGTAATAATAAATTCTCCAGATTCAAATGAAAAAAGTTCGAAATACTGGAGTACTTCGTCGGAAAAAAATTTACACACTTCTGGGTGTTGGAGATGCTTATTGAGCAGTTGATCGTTATAAAGTTTTTTCATGGGGAAATTCCTTTAATTATGGAGATTTTTAAAGTAGTTATATGATTTTATTATAACGATTTAATTTGTGTTGTACTAGTGCCATTTCTATGAAAAGTAGATGCAGATGACCTATAGGTCATCTGCATCTACTTCTTCCCCATAACGTACAGTGCCACGTGCAGAAAAGCCATCATGAAGATCATCGTCTCCGATTAACGTACCATCTTTGAACTTTGGATCAGTAGTATCTAAAAGGTTAGGGATATTTGTAATAGGTTGTGCACAGTATTTTTCTTTTTTCATCAGGTAAGTCTCCTTTGTGAATAGTTAAGATATGACTTCTTTTCTTGGAATTAGTATATCCGCAGGAGCTTAGATGATGTAATGGATTTATTTGAGAATACAGAGGACTAGAAAATACGGAAAAAGATAGACTTGATTTCAAATACAACGTATATTTAAATCAATAGGAGTGATCATTTTGACAAAAGAACATATTTTAAGGTTGTTTGAATCCCATAAGGGAGAGATTTTATCTGGAGAGGAATTGGCAACTCATTTTGGTATGAGCCGCACGGCAATTTGGAAGGCAATTAACTTACTAAGAGAAGAAGGGTATGATATACAATCTATTCGTAAGAAAGGTTATAGACTCGATCCAAACTCTGATATTCTATCTCTTATCAAAATCCAAAATCACTTGATGATGCCAAATGATCAGGTACACATAGAAATTCATAAAACAATTGACTCAACTAATAGAAGGCTCAAAGAACTTGCGCTAGATGGTGCTTTGGAATGGACTGTTGTAGCAAGTGAAATGCAGACTGCAGGTAAAGGCAGAGCACAACGTGAGTTTATCTCACCAGAGGGAAAAGGTGTCTATATGAGTATACTGCTGCGCCCAGCTATCAGTTGGGAAGCACATAAGAGTTACTTAGCACAAGTTTATGAAAGTATTCAACAAGTGATTACAGCGCTAACAAGGCAGGAAGTCACACAGGTTGGTGGAAATGATCTGTGCATTGATGGAAAGAAAGTAGCGGGTGTGCTTACAGAGCTCAGTGTTGAGGCTGAGAGTGCGTTGATACAGAGTATAGTTGTTGGGATTGGTATCAATATTTATGATCGCAGGCAAGCAGGGTGTGAGGATCAGGTAGAAACTGCGCTTAGTGAACTAACGGGAGATTATTGCAATCGGAGTGAGGTCATTGCGACCTTATTAAATAAAATATATGAGAGAGTATCCACAAATACACAAGTAAATAACTCTTTTTGTGGATAAAAAGACGCGTTATAAAAAAATATGTGCATAGAAAAAGGTATTGGTTTTTCCAATACCTTTTTCTAGTGTTTTGAGAAAAGATGCTATTTTAAAAGTGTAATTGTAATAGCTTCAGTTTGAGGTGGTATGGATTTTGTCATAGCTGCAGAGTGTACAACTTGAACAGGCATACCAGTTGTTAAATCATTGATTGAGTAAAGTTTTTTGGTTTTTCCATCAGTGATTGTTGTTTTGTCAGTTACCTTAAGATCAATAAGGTTAGCAACTTCATTTGCTTTACCTGCTGGTAAGACAGACACTGTTTTGTCAGTGAAGTTGATTGCTACAATCTCGGCTTTAGGAATAGTAACATTCTGAGCTGGTTGAGTTGGTGGAACTGGTTTTGTAGGTGGTACAGGTTTTACCGGTGGAGTAGGAGGCATTGGCTTGCCTGGAGTGATCATCACTGAATCACCCTTCACTTCCACGCTGTAACCTAAAGCTTTAGCTAATTCTTCTACTGGAGCATAAGCTTTATCCTTTAGGATGATTGTTGTTGCTTTTGGGAGAATTTCTTTTCCACTTAATGTGTATTTAATACCATCTGTTAAGTACACACGAACGCGTTTACCACCTTGTGTTGCAAAAAGAGTCATAACCATACAGCTCATTGTAAGGATGGCTATGAAAAGTGTTAAATACTTACGAGTTCTTTTGTTCATAACGTGCCTCCATATCTAGTAGTATTACAAGCCTAGTATGTCTAGAAGATATGGATATTATTCCTAAAATATTTAGGCTTCTAAAAACTTGTATTGTGCTGTATAGAGGTTGTGATACGTACCTTTTTGAGCAAGAAGATCTGTATGTGTACCACACTCTACAATCTTGCCGTGAGAAAGAACAAAGATTTTGTCACAGTCACGAATAGTTGAGAGCCTATGAGCGATAACGATAGAGGTACGACCTTCCATAAGTTTGTGTATGCCTTGTTGAACGAGACGTTCAGTTTGTGTATCGATGTTAGCTGTGGCTTCATCTAATATAAGGATCTTTGGATCTGCAATCAGAGCTCTAGCGAAGGCAATGAGCTGACGCTGTCCTTGAGATAACCTTGAGCCACGTTCATTGACGTTGGTATCGTAGCCTTCTTCAAGTGCAGTGATAAAATCATGGGCATTAACAGCCTTGGCTGTTGCCGTGATTTCTTCATCAGTTGCACTGAGTTTACCATAAAGGATATTTTCTTTAATAGAAGAAGAGAATAAGAATGAATCTTGAAGCATAATCCCCATTTGTTCTCTTAGGCTATGTGTATTGGTGTGACGTAGATCAATACCATCGATGAGTACTTGACCTTGTGTAGGGTTATAGAATTTGCTGATGAGGTTGGTAATTGTTGTTTTACCTGAACCAGTTTCCCCTACAAGTGCAATCTTATCACCAGGATTGATCGTGAAGGATACATTTTTGAGTGCATGTGTCTCATCGTCATCATAGGAGAAGGTTACATTTTTAAACTCAATTTTTCCTTGAAGTGGTGGCAATGTGATGTAAGCAGGATCATCATCATTATCATTTTGAGTATCTAAGATCTCAAATATACGTTCGGCTGCAGATAGGTTGGTAATAAACGCATTATAAAAAGCAGATAAGTTGATGATTGGACGCCAGAGCATTTCAATATACAGGATAAAGGCAAGGATCGTACCAATAGAGAGGGTACCTTGCTTGTAGAAAATATAGCCTGCAACAAGTATTGTGGCCATACCTATACCGCGGCATAGGTCAACAGAAGGCCAAAAATAGTCTTGGAATTTTACTGCATGTAAAAAACTGTCGCCATGTTCATCAAGATGATGTTTGTAGCGTTTATTGACATAGCTTTCATTAGCAAAAGCTTGAACGACTTTCATCCCTGAGAAAGCTTCATGGGTATAGCCCATCATAGCTGAACGGAGTTCTCTATGTTTGTGCCACATCTTATTAGAACGCACTTCTATGAAGAACATCACACCAAAAAGTGCAGGAAGTACAATGAGGCAAATAAGAGTTAATGGAATATTGAGTGTTAGCATCATGACTAGTACGGTGATGACGGTAAATAGGTTGGGAATCAAGTTGGCGATACTATTATTAAGAAGATTCTGGAGTGCATTCACATCCCCAACAACACGAGAGAGAATCTTACCAACAGGTCGACTATCAAAGAATTTGAAGCCTAAAGTCTGAAGATGTGTAAAGAGTTCTCTACGAATATTGACCAATACACTATTTGTAATACGGCTCATTTCATAGATGCGAATTTTTGAGAGAATCATGGTTGTGAAAGTCATAAGAATAAGTATCCCACCGATTATTAAGAGCCCTTTGACATTTTTTGTGCCAACAAAGGAGTCTACACAGATTTTCATGAGATAGGGGTAGAGTGTACTCGTACCCATAATAATGAGCAAAAGGATAATAATACCTAATGTACGCCATTTGAAGGGCTTGAGGTAGGTGAAGAGTCTAGCAAGTGTTTTGAGTTTTGATTCTTTAGTTTCCAAGATTAGGCCTCCTTTCCAGTGATGAATTCTTGAAATTGGTCACAATAGATGCTGTAGTAATGGCCCTTGAGTCCAAGAAGTGTCTCGTGATTTCCTTTTTCTACAACTTGCCCATTTTCCATGTAAAGGATTAAGTTGGCATCTTTTACACCAGAGATTCGATGAGCGATGATAAAATGTGTTGCTTTGGTAGGTAGTTTTGAGAGGTTTTGTAATACCTCATATTCGGTCTCCATATCTAGTGCAGAAGTTGCATCATCTAGAACCAACATAGAAGCATTGGTAAGAAGTGCACGGGCAATAGCGAGACGTTGTTTTTGTCCACCAGATAGGCCGACACCGCGCTCCCCGATCTCCGTATCTAAGCCTTGCTCAAGTTCATTAATAAAGGACCTGGAGCAACTAGAGTCGATCGCACGCATGATTGCATCTTCTGTATAGGATTCACCAAAGTTAACGTTGTTGCGGATACTATCTGAGAAAAGGAATGTATCTTGGAAAACAATAGACAGGTGCTTACGCAGTGTAGGAAGATCCCAATCTTTGACGTTGACGCCATCCACCAGGATTTCACCTTCTGTTGCATCATAGTATCGACCGATGAGGGCGACAAGTGTGCTTTTGCCACAACCTGTAGGCCCCATGATGGCCACGCTACTTCCAGCAGGAATGAAAAGATTGATGTGCTCGAGTACATAGTCTTCCTTGTACTTGAAGCTGACATTTTTGAAACAGATATCACCTTTGATTATTGCTGGTTTATAAGCTTGGGTTGGTGAATAGATCTCCGGTTCACGGTTTAGAATCTTAAACACACGGTTCAGAGATGCTTTGTTTTGTGACATCATAGTGATGAATGAACTGATATTTTTGACACACCAAGATAAGTCCATAATATAGCTTGAAAATGCAATGAGTACACCAATACTAATCTGACCATTGATGCAGAACAAGCCACCAATGACAATGACAGCAATATTAGAAAGTTGTGTGAGACATTCTACAATAGGTGAAAACTTACTCATCAGTTTGGCCTGTGTAAGATTTAAGTCGTAAAGTGTTTCATTGGTCTCTAAAAATTTCATAATCTCATGCTTTTCTCTAGAAAAAGCTTTGACGAGCCTAATACCAGCAATATTTTGCTGTGCAACAGAGTTTACTTGTGCAACCTGATCACTGATTTTGGTATAGACATCCCAAAATTTCTTTTCAAAGAACCAACCCATGATGGAAACAGGTATGAGAATTGAAAGACAGATGATAGCGAGCATTGTATGCATTTTAAGCATGATAAAAGAAGCCATTGATAAAATAAAAATCATCTCGATGAGTAGTCTGAGTCCATAGCCTAAGGTTTCCCAAACTGTATCAGAATCTTCACCAATACGAGACATGAGTTCACCAGTATTGTTTTGATCAAAGAATCCAAATTCAAAGGTTTGAATTTGACTAAATAGGTCATGTCGGAGCTCTTTGATGACAAGTAATGAAAATTTATCAAATAAGTACTCCTTGATATAACCAAATACACAGCGGCAAAGAATCATGAGGACAAAGATCCCGATGAAGGGAACTAAGATACGGCCCATATTACCTAGTATGACGTGGTCTATAAAGTATTGCTGAATAAGTGGGAGAGTCATATCTACACCTAGACAGATAAGCATCCCCAATATAGGAAGCAAAAGTAGCTTCCAGTGTTTTAAAATATAACGTTTGATGAATTGCATGTGTTACCTCCTTATGCATACTCTTCATGAACGGAACTGATTTTTAAACGCAAAAAAAGGCACAGCAGACGCTATGCCTTTCAAATCGCATTAAAAATACAAGGATACCAATGGTAACCTAGTGCACGTTATGAAGAGGTAGGTCTGATAAAAATAGATTTGATTGTGTAATGTGATTATTAAATAATGCATTAATCATTTGACATACCTCCTTCTCTTATAATTTTGATAATTTAAATTATAGTTCAAATATTTACTAAGTAAAGTGAAAATTCCAATCTGTAATATGATTGTAATATATATAGGTGATTTATTTGATTACAATATGCGCTTGACAATTAACATAAGTTAGGAGAAAATAGTAAAGATTAAAAGAGAAAAGTAGATGGGCGGCTCGAACTAACCCATGAACTTTTCTCTTTTTTTATTCCCAAATAAGGTTTAAAGGAGATTGTTATGCTAAGAGTATTTCAAGACAAGAAATTTCTGAAAAGCTTATGGGTCCTTGCACTCCCTATTACCATACAAAGTTTTATCACATCATCACTCAACTTGATTGATAATGTCATGGTTGGTAAGTTAGGAGAGCAAGCCATTGCTTCAGTAGGACTTGCAAATCAATACATTTTTATTTTTACATTATGTCTGCTAGGAATCAATGCAGGTGCAAGTGTATTTATGGCGCAATACTGGGGCAAGAAGGATGTGCCAAGTATTAAGAAGATATTGGGCCTTGATATGAATATTGGGCTAGTGGTATCTGTACTTTTTGGTCTAATAGCGTTCTTAATACCAGAACAGATCATGGGGATTCTTTCTCATGACATAGCGGTAGTAGAGCTGGGTGCAGGCTATCTAAGGGTAGTTGCTAT
>JBOFIR010000063.1:0-1622 GCA_051650265.1 Cellulosilyticaceae bacterium | reverse complement strand
GTCTGAGACTATAATCTGTACTATCCTTAAGCACTTCTGCCAACCCAACTTGCACTTCACCCGTAGGCATATGGCTTACACCACGTAAGCCATGCCCATAAGTGTCTGAATGTCTAAAAAGGGTTTCAAAGTAACTATAAACAGCTTCTTCTTTGTAATCCGAGTAATGATCATCCGCTAACTTAACTAATCGCTCATAACGACTCCCATCACCTTTTTGAACTTCATTTGCCTCTCTCATCTGGCGATATTTCTTACTATACTTACCATGTGTCTTGTAATACACCTCATAGTGATTCATAGCAAAAGTTAATTTGTTTTTCTTAAAATAAGTCATTCCACCAAATACACTATTGCCTAGTGGTAAGGCTTCATGCCAATCTGATGGTGCATTTTTGTAAGTTACTTGATACATTATTTTTCTCCCCTTATCTGTTATTATAGCGGTCTACAGCTACCTGTTTTATCGTTATTGCTCGCTGTATTCCCATCATCTTTATTTGTGTTACAAACTCATCAAACTGATCTAGTGGCTCTACTCCCATAATAAATCCTATTGTTTTTTCCATTACATATCGCTCAATTTCTCCTAAAAGTTCACCAAGTTCTTTGTCTTCTGAAGGCGTAGCTACAATAGGTGGTAGCCCGTTAGACGTAATATCCACTATATTTTGATTAAAAATCTCTAAGGCCTCTCTATCTAATATTGCCTGCTCAAACTCTTGTTCTTTATACTGTTCATCAAACCATTGCATGATCACCTCTATATGTGATGACCTGCCAGTAATTGCTGCTGTACGCTTTCCAGTTCTACCACCATAAGATGCCGGGAGCACTTCTAGTACTTGCCCTTTTTCAAGTGTTGGAAAAGGTACCGCTACTAAACCCAGTTCATTCTCTTTGGCTATTTGCCAGTTCCCAAAAGTTGCTCCTGATTTTTCACGTATTAGGTTTGACTTAACAGTTTGTTCATCTATGGCTGCAAAACTAGGATCTATGAGCTCTGCTTCATACCATCTATTCATCGTGACCAAAAAATCTTTGTACTCAGGTCGTATGGCACCATACTGTACCTTTCCCTCCTTCAAATAAAACCCTTGGCTCATACCATAAGCTGGAATCATATGATTAATGAGTTCATTCAATGTAATCGAAAGTGGATACAGACAATTTTTCTGTGTCTTAAAAGCTATTAATACTGCTTCCCATTCTGGAATCGTCTCTGGAATCTCTAGTCCTAATTCCCTTAGCCAGTCTTCCCTGATCATAAAACCATCTAATATTCTTTGATTAGATGGACTGATAGCATGAAATCCATAGATTGCTCCACTATCTGTCTTAGATTCTTTGAGCCGTTCATCATCACTTGCTATCTGCTCTTGGTAGTAAGGTGCGTGTGCTGATAAGTAAGGTGTTAGATCTTTAATAATGCTACTTTTAATAGCTCTCTCTGGTCCTCCTGGATAAGCTGTCAACCAATTGGTTTCTACCACATCTGGCAGGTTTTTTCTAGATGCCATAAGTAATTTGAAAGCTTGTTCACTTTGGTTAGCCTCTGGTGTTATAAATTCTATAGAGATACCCAATGCTTCTTCTAATACACTATCATTTTCATAATTTGC
>JBOFIR010000062.1:0-3841 GCA_051650265.1 Cellulosilyticaceae bacterium | reverse complement strand
TGAGAATGAAGCAGTGCTAGCTGAGTTTGTTCAAGAAGTGAATCAAAATCGCTTAGTTGGTCTATCTGATGAGATTGTAAAGCGTGTGGACTTGCAGTTGATGAGTTATCAGCATATTTTGGCATACTATGCGCAGAATCGTAGTGCCTATGGGAAAATTGGGAAACGATTAATGCCTTACATTGAACAATTGTCGGGTAAAGCATTAGATGAAGGTGAACAAATACTGCGTGAAAAGAATCAGGAATTTCAACAAGTACTGAAGGACTACGACTATGTGATCGAGCATTATATGGTGAATTTATTATTTGACTCTAAACTATATCTAGGAAAGCATATGAAACTGTTCTATGAGTTATTAATAAGATACGCTTATTTAAGGATATTTCTTGTAGGCTATGATACTGAAGAGATCAATTTAGAGATATTAAGTGAACTGATTGTAGACATTGAACGTAATATGGGTCACTCTGATTTGTTTAGAAAGTCAGTCGAGCAGATTATAGCAAGTCATACACTTACATTAGAAAACAGTCTGTGTATGATTATAAACTAATAAATGAGGCATAAAAATAAGTTTATTAGGGGTAAAGGACTAAATTGGAGTCATATTTTGTCGATATATAGAATGAGAAAAAAATTAATAACACTCAGAGATGAGGTGCATACACTAAAGAAGATGAAGCGTCAAATTAGTGTATCACCTCATCTTTTTATTTGTATAACACAAGGAGTGAAGCGTGTATGCTGGTGATTGGGCGTAAGCCAGGTGAGTATGTGATGATTGGAGACAACATCAAAGTGAAGGTTATTCGTACAGAAGAAGGAGATCTCAGACTTGGGATTGAAGCACCTAAGGAATGGGTGATCAAAAGAGGAGAGATTTATGAGCAGGAGCAGGCTAAGCGAATACAGTAACACCTCAAGGACGAGATGAACGCTAGTACAGGCAAGGATTGCCGTATGGACTAGTGCTCATCTCGTTTTTGATTCAAGTGGTTTGGTTGCCATGGTCAAAGACGGGTAGGCATATGACAGGCGCCTACAGGTGGGAAAGGATGCCCACTTCTCATTCAAGGAGGGAAATGTATGATTATCAACCACAACATGCAAGCGCTCAATTCTCACAGACAAATGGGAGTCAATGCAATCAACTCTCAAAAATCTATGGAAAAACTTAGTTCTGGTCTTCGAATCAACCGTGCAGGGGACGACGCAGCAGGATTAACTATCTCTGAAAAGATGCGTGCACAAATCCGCGGATTAGACCAGGCCAATCGTAATGCACAGGATGGGATTTCTCTGATTCAGACAGCTGAGGGTGCACTCAATGAGACACACAGTATTCTGCAACGTATGAGAGAGCTGGCAGTACAATCAGGAAATGGTACGAATACAGGCGAAGACCGTATGGCACTACAAAATGAAATCAATCAACTCAAAGAAGAAGTCGATCGTATTGGTAATACCACAGAGTTCAATACGCAAAAGCTCCTCAATGGTAGTCTTGCAGGTGCAAAGGGTGTCAGTGCTTCTGGGAACAACACAATAGGAAGTATCGTTGCGAAGCTTGAAGCAGGCAAGATGACGTCAGCCACAGCAATCAATGCAGACCATAGCGGTGCTACATTTGGAACAGATACGATCACAATAGATGGTCAAAAAATCGATGTCAACTGGGATACACTCCTTAACCAGGAACAAAAAGACCTCCTGAAATCTGACCTTTCAGGTGCAAGTGCAACGACAATCAAACAAATAGGCGAGACTCTTACTAATGTCATCAATACAGCCATTGACAACTCTGGTAAGAATGTAGGGCATGTCACGGGATATGTAGATGCAACCAACAAATTAGTACTCACAAGTAGTACTGAGGGAACTAAGTCAGAAGTCACACTGAGTAGTGTTGCAGCAGCTACCTCTATTGGTGCAACTTTTATCTCCAATACAGCAGGTGCTGTATCAGCAGCAGCCAACAAAGGTACGAGCAAATACAATGGAACAGCTATTACAGCTAAGAATTTTGATGTGTATATGAATGATCAACTCATTGGTAAGAGTGGGGCACTCACTGTCGCTAATGGGGATGATATGGCTACAGCTGCAACGGGGCTTCAAACGGCAATCAATGCAGCAATTACAGCTTATAATACTGCAACGGGTAAGGCAGCTGGCCAAGAAGGCTTCTTACAAAGTGTCAATGTCACAGTAGCAGATGATGGACGTTTTGTGATCTCTAGTCCAACAGGAGAGGTTCGTCTTGAGGACCTCACTGGTGAGACGGCAGTCAAAGACCTTGGGTTATCACAAGCACAAACAGAAGCTTCAGGGGATGGCGGTATGACGTACCAAATCGGTGCCAATAGAAGCCAAACCATCACCTTCGGGATCAAAGATATGCGTTCAGCAGCACTTGGAATCAGTTCACTTGATATTACAAGTGAAGCCGGTGCACAAGTTGCCTTTACTTCTCTTGATAAGGCAGTCAATAGCGTCTCTTCTCAACGTTCTCAACTTGGTGCGATTCAAAACCGTCTTGAACACACCATCAACAACTTAGGGACTTCTTCAGAGAATTTAACAGCTGCAGAATCTCGTATTCGTGACGTAGACATGGCAAAAGAAATGATGAATTTTACTAAGAATAATGTGCTTAACCAAGCTGCACAAGCAATGCTTGCTCAAGCAAACCAACTTCCAAATCAAGTACTCCAATTATTAAGATAACCTAATGTAAAAAAGGAATTGAGGTCACTCAATTCCTTTTTTTAGAAATCTAAAATCTCTGGTGAAAAATCCGATATAGAAGATAAGGGATTAAATAATGAGGAGTGAGTCGCTATGACGATACAAGCAACCAATGAAGTGAATGGGCGTGTTCAGCCAGAGCTGAAAGTCATGACAACACGATCTAATCAGCATGTAGAATTACAAGAGACAAGTTTGCAAGGCATTATAGAACATATGCAACAGGATCCATCCTATGAGCCTACATTGCCAGAAAAAATGATAGTGAGGGAAGTGGAGGAACTTAACCAAAAGATGATGGGAGCAGATCGAGAGTTTCAAGTTGTTGTACATGAAAAAACAAGAGAAATGATACTTAAAATTGTAGATCGCAGTACTAAAGAAATAATCAAGGAGATCCCTCCGGAAAAAATGTTAGATTACTTTGTAGCCATGTGTGAACAAGCAGGTTTGTTCGTGGATGAGAAAAGATAGGTGGTGGCAGAAAATGCGTACAACAAATATTAGATTTACAGGATTAGCATCAGGGTTAGATACAGAGTCAATGGTGAAGGCGATGGCGATGCCTTATCAAATGAAGGTTGACTCTAGTAAGCAGCAAAAGCAACTTTTAGAATTGAAAAAAGATGCTTGGAAAGATTTAAATAAAAAAATATGGGATTTTCATACACAGACATTAAATACATTACGTTTAGAGTCTACATTTGGGAAGACAAATATTGCAGTATCCAATCCGAGTATTATTGAACTTGATAAAAACATCACGTTACCTGAAGGGAACCATACAATAGATATCAAGCAAATGGCAACAGGTGCAACAGTATCGAGTAGTAGTATTAAGGATAAGTTAATAAACGGTAAAAAGGATCAAACAACATTAGCCGGGCTAGGGATTAAAGATGGGACAGTGATAGAAGTGAATACGGGGAAGGGAAGTATTGCACCGATCACTATTGGAAAAATACAAGATAAGGATAGTGCAGGAAATCCCATTACACGTGATATGACGGTAGAAGACCTAGAGAAACAACTCTCAGCACAATTGGGGGAGAAGGGTGTTAGTTGTAAATTTGATGAAGGTGTAGGAGCT
>JBOFIR010000061.1:0-24043 GCA_051650265.1 Cellulosilyticaceae bacterium | reverse complement strand
TCAGCTACAGTATCTTACAAATAATTAGAAAGCAATAGCAATCTAATCTTAAAAAAATGGGAGGTTACTGAATGAGCTTAGTTCCAATGGTTGTTGAACAAACCAATAGAGGTGAACGTTCATATGATATTTATTCACGCCTTTTGAAAGACAGAATTATTATGCTAGGAGATGAAGTAAATCACATTACAGCAAGTGTAATTGTGGCACAACTTTTATTCTTAGAAGCAGAGGATCCAGATAAGGATATCATGCTCTACATTAATAGTCCTGGTGGCTCTATTAGCGATGGTATGGCCATCTATGATACAATGCAATATATCAAATGTGATGTATCAACTATTTGTATTGGTATGGCAGCAAGTATGGGAGCATTCCTTTTAGCAGGTGGTGCTAAAGGTAAGCGCTTTGCCCTTCCAAATGCAGAGATCATGATTCACCAACCTTTAGGTGGTGCTAAAGGACAGGCAACTGATATCCAAATTCATGCAGAACACATCATCAAGACAAAAGCAAAAATGAACAAGATGCTCTCAGAAAATACTGGGCAACCTCTTGAAAAGATACAAAATGATGTTGAAAGAGATTACTTTATGGATGCATTAACTGCAAAAGAATATGGTATTATAGATAAAGTAATTGAATCTCACAGATAGTAGAAAAGAGGTGTGATATGGCAGGTAAATTCGATGATACTACAAAGCTCAGATGTTCATTCTGTGGCAAAAGTCAAGAACAGGTTAGACGATTGATTGCAGGTCCACAAGTATACATCTGTGATGAATGTATAGAGTTATGTTCTGAGATTATTGAGGAAGAGTTTGAGTCAGATGATGACACTGAAGAACTTGTAGATATGCCTACTCCTAAGCAAATCAAAGAACACTTAGATCAGTATGTTATCGGGCAACAAGATGCTAAAAGAGCGCTTGCTGTAGCTGTGTATAATCATTATAAACGTATTAAACACAAGCCAAAAAAAGATGACGATATTGAACTTCAAAAAAGTAATATTCTTCTCCTTGGACCAACTGGCTCAGGGAAAACACTTCTTGCGCAAACACTTGCTAAGATGCTCAACGTACCATTTGCAATTGCAGATGCTACTGCACTTACAGAAGCAGGGTATGTAGGAGAAGATGTTGAGAATATTCTTCTTAAGCTGATCCAAGCGGCGAATTATGATGTAGAAAGAGCTCAAGTTGGTATCATCTATATTGATGAGATTGATAAAATTGCTCGTAAATCAGAAAATCCTTCTATTACACGCGATGTAAGTGGTGAGGGTGTGCAACAGGCCCTTCTTAAAATCTTAGAAGGAACAGTTGCATCTGTACCACCACAAGGTGGTAGAAAACATCCACATCAAGAATTCATTCAAATCGATACAACAAATATTCTCTTTATTTGTGGTGGTGCATTTGATGGTGTTGACAAAATCATTGAAAACCGTGTTGGTAAAAAAACAATGGGATTTGGTGCAAGTGTTGTTAGCAAGAAGGAAAAGAGTGTGGGTGAGCTCTTCAAACAATTAGAGCCACAAGACCTTCTTAAATTTGGTCTGATTCCAGAATTTGTAGGGCGTATTCCTGCTATCGTAGCGTTGGAAAACCTCGATGAAGATGCGCTTACACAAATTCTTACAGAGCCAAAAAATGCTTTAACAAAACAATATGCTAAGTTATTCAAAATGGATAATGTAGAAATTGAATTTGAAAAAGAGGCATTAGTTGCAGTAGCAAAACTTGCTATTGAAAGACAGACAGGTGCAAGGGGATTACGTGCCATCCTAGAAAGTGTGATGCGTGATGTTATGTACGAAGTACCATCTAGTCAGTCTGATATTGAGAAGGTGGTGATTACTGAATCTGTGATTACAGATAAAGTAGAACCAACAATTATCTATAAAGGTGATAAAAAAGCACCTAAAACAAAATCAAGAAAAGCTGCCGAGGGTGAAACTGCCTAAGGTTTTGAGATAAAGAGAGGATGCACTTAGTGCATCCTCTCTTTTGTTTTAAGATTATTACGTAGCTTTTTGAGACTACCAATAGAGGGGTATGGTGTTGTAAGAGAGAGCGCATAGTCTAACGTGGCACGTGCATCAGGATATAATCCTAATTGTGCTTGTGCGAGTGTGAGATAGTAAAGATAAGGACCGTTATCATGATCAAGTTTGAGCAGTTCAGTGTAATAATCAACTACTTTTTGAAAATAAATTTTGTTATAGGCATTTGTAGGAAGGAGTTTTGTCTGAAGTGCCTCATATACTTGTACCTTGTAGGCCTCGTTAGTATCATGCATCCATAGGATAATTTCCATCTGACCATCGTTATTAAAGTCGATGAGATCAAAAAAACTATAGGCAGGAAGATTATTTTGGATGAGTGGAACGAGTTTGTGACCTTTCAGTTCTAAAATATTTAAAATAGAGGAGAGATGGTCTTGTTGCCAGCCTATAAGAATACCTTTTTTGTCCTTTTTGAGGGGAAGTACTGTGAGGTCATGGATTCCTCGGCCTTTGCCAAAATAAGTATCGAGAAGTTTTACTTGATTATGGTGATCGCTAAATACAGCTAGAGCTGGCGTATCTTCAAGTGAAAAACTGAGTAGAATCTCACTGAGCCCATCATGGTTCAAATCTTCAAAAATCATATATTCTTGGTCACATGAATTGGATAGAGGTAGTGGCCGGCTTCCTTTTGGAAGAAGTGAGAAAAGTTCTGAAGTAAGTGTGGTAGCTGTACGTGTTGTATTGATAGGAAGTCCTTGAGTTACGAGTGTTTGGTTGACCAGTTGTGGGCTTGACTGAGGAAAATGCATCAGCGTTTGAATCATCCCGAGTGTATCGGCATTGGTAGGTCCGATGATACGTTGCCAAATAAGTAGATCATAGGATATTTTGTCAGGGAGCTTAATAGGAAAAGCGGCATTAAGCGCTGAGATCATAGGTTCTTCATTGGTGATGACTTGGCCGGAGGGACTGTAGATGAGACTGAGGGCTTCTGAGGACAGGTGTGTCAAGGTTAGATTAAAACGCATATCGGCACCGTGAGAAGTAATCTGTGCTTGGTAATAAGGTAGATAGTGGGCTGTATAAGAAAAAAGTGCATCAAAACCTTCAGAAGAAAATAGTTCGTCTAACCCCCCGTTATTGAAATGATAGAGGCTAACATGGGCATAGCTACCAGATCCACCAGAATAACTTGTAATGAGTAGATCAGAAGTTCCTTGGCCTGTGAAGTCAGCGAGGAATAGAGAAGCGTTGTAGCCACCATAATCTAGAGGGAACGTATAGGAGCGTTCGTCAGCAGTGATAATTTGGAGTTCTAACGCATCATAGTAAGGGCTATTAGCAGTAACTTGTGAACCAAATAGTAACGCTTGATCAGTTGACTGAGGACTAATAATAGGGGCAGTTTGAGAAGTAAGAAGCGTTTTGAGCGGTGTGTGTATCATGGCAAACCTCCTTTGAGAAATAATCGCTTATTACTATCCTATGAAAAAAGTGTGTAAATTGTGACTTATTCCTATAAAAATCGTATGTAGATCTCTTCTCTAGGCAATACTCAAGAGAGTGAAAGAGAAGGAGGATTTACCGTGATAGAAGGATTATTGATTGGCGTACAGTTATTTTTCTCAGCTGTAGTAGGGATCTATTTTCTTACGCAGCTCAAACAAAACAAAGCAAATAAAACAACAGTCTTCAAAGACTCAGGAGAAAAGCTCGAACAGCTTCAGCGGCTCAGAAGACTTTCCCTTACAGAACCTTTATCAGAGAAGCTTAGACCAAAGAGTGATGCAGATATCATCGGGCAAGAAGATGGTATGTTAGCGTTGAAGACAGCTTTATGCACACCTAATCCGCAGCATATATTGATTTACGGAAGCCCAGGTATTGGTAAGACAGCGGCAGCTAGGGTCGTACTCGAGATGGCGAAGAAGTCGGAGAAGTCTCCTTTTAACAATTTCTCAAAGTTTGTGGAGATTGATGCGACTACTTTAAGATTTGATGAGCGAAGTGTTGCAGATCCTTTGATGGGGTCTGTTCATGATCCGATCTATCAAGGGGCAGGAGCTTATGGGCAAGCCGGTATTCCTCAACCTAAAGAAGGCGCAGTGACCAAGGCCCATGGTGGCATATTATTTATTGATGAGATTGGAGAACTTCATCCTACTCAGATGAATAAGCTACTCAAGGTGCTTGAAGACCGTAAGGTGTTTTTGGAGAGTGCCTATTATGGGAAGCAGGATGATCGTATTCCGGCATATATTCATGATATTTTCCAAAAGGGACTGCCAGCTGATTTTAGGCTTATTGGAGCAACGACAAGAAGCAGAGATGAGATTCCGCCAGCTCTGCGTTCAAGATGTATAGAGATTTTCTTCAAGGATTTGACACAGCCAGATATTGAGCAAATTATCACATCTGTTACAGACAGAGAGCATATGGTATTAGAAGAGGGATGTCAAAAGCTAATTAGTCAATATGCTAATAACGGCAGGGATGCTGTTAACATTCTTCAGACAGCCTACAACAAAGCCAAGCTTGAAAGTCATGATAGTATCAGTGTCAAAGACACAGAGTGGGTATTACAGACTGGGGGGTATCATATGCAGCCATACAAAGAGTTAGAGGCGCGCTACCATATTGGAAAGGTGAATGGACTAGGTGTGTATGGACATGGACAAGGGACAGTATTAGAAGTACAGGCAATTGCGCAGAAAGTGGCTAAAGGTGAGGGAGAACTTAAGGTTACAGGTGTGATAGAAGAGGAAGAATTGAGAGGAAGAAATAGTGTCAGTAAGCGTAAGAGTATGGCACATAGCTCAGCGCAAAATGTCCTGACACTTATTAAAACTAAGTATCATGTGGATACGGATAGCTATTATATTCATATTAATTTTCCAACGGGCATTCCTGTAGATGGGCCATCAGCAGGGGTTGCAATGTTTAGTGCGGTCTACTCAGCGATTTTTGAGGAACCGATCTTACAAACACTCGCTATGACAGGTGAAGTGACGATTCATGGGGAAGTTTATCCTGTAGGTGGTGTCAAAGAAAAGCTTCTGGGTGCTAAACAAGCAGGTGCAACAAAGGCGATCATACCAAAAGCCAATGCACAAAAATATTTCGATGATATAGATCTCGAAGTGATCAGTGTAGAAAATATTGACGAATTGATTCAAGAGGTATTTGGTGGTTCTATTATGAAAAAAGCTGAAGATATATTGCATGCATAAAGTATACAGGGACTCTTGTTCCCTGTATACTTACTTTTTAGCAAAAATTTGTTATAATAAAGGATAGGACTAAAAAATCAAGAAATAAGTAGGTGATAAAATGACTCAAAAAAAGATGCCTCTTATTCCTTTAAGAGGACTAACTGTATTTCCAAATATGATTATTCATTTTGATGTAGGTAGAGATAAATCTTTAAAGGCGATTGAGGCAGCGATGTTAGGGGATGAGAAATTAATTCTTGTTACCCAAAAGGAAACCAAGCTAGATGATCCAGAAATAAAAGATTTATATGAAGTAGGAACAGTTGTACATGTCAAGCAAATTGCCAAGCTCAAGCCACCAGTGATTAAAGTATTGGTAGAGGGTGAGGCGCGAGCTAAAATTCTTGAGGTACATGATAATGAGCATATGGAAGCTGAGATTGAACTGATTGAGGAACAGGAAGTTGAGGATACAGCAGAAGTAGAAGCACTGATGCGTACGATTGGTGAACTGTTTGAGCAGTATGCTAAGCTCAATACAAAGCTTTCTATGGAGATGGTGTATGGCATATTAGGTGGCAATGCACCGATGGAGATTGTAGATCTTATTATAGCGAATATGTCACTGGATGTCACAAAGAAACAAGAGATCTTAGAGTGCTTAGAACCTGTAGCACGTATGTATCTTGTGATTGAGTCGCTAGAAAAAGAGGTAGAGGTACTTACACTTCAAAAAGATATCTATACAAAAGTAAAAAAGAATATTGATCAGACACAAAAAGAATACTTTTTACGTGAACAATTGAAAGTGATTCAAGAAGAACTAGGGGAAAAAGACGGCATTAAAGGTGAGATAGATAATTATAAAAAGCGTATGACACAAATGGCGCTTACGGATGAGGCCCATGAAAAGCTTGAAAAAGAAATTGCTAGATTACTCAAAGTGTCTTCAGCGTCCCCAGAAAGTGGTGTGATTCGTACATATATCGAAACGATGCTTGAACTTCCTTGGAATCATGTGACAGCAGAGAACTTAGAAATCAAGAGAGCACAGAAGATTTTAGAAAGAGATCATTATGGTCTTGAAAAAGTAAAAGAGCGTATTCTTGAATCATTAGCTGTTAGAAAATTAGCAAAGCAAGAGGTGGCACCAATTATCTGTCTTGTAGGACCGCCAGGGGTTGGTAAGACGTCTATTGCAAAATCTATAGCAGAAGCAACGGGAAGATCATATGTACGCATTTCTTTAGGGGGGGTGCGTGATGAGTCTGAGATTAGAGGACATCGTCGTACTTATGTAGGTGCAATGCCAGGACGATTTATTTCTGCATTAACACAAGCAAAGGCGAGCAACCCAGTGATGCTCTTAGATGAGATTGATAAGATGATGGGTGACTTTAGAGGGGACCCAGCAGCAGCACTTTTGGAGGTACTAGATCCAGGACAAAATCATAGTTTTAGAGATCACTACCTCGAGGTACCAGTAGATTTGAGCAATGTGATGTTTATTACAACAGCTAATACACTTTCGACTATTCCCAAACCATTGTTAGATCGTATTGAGATTATCGAAGTGAATAGCTATACAGCTTTAGAAAAGTTAGAGATTGCCAAAAAATATTTACTTCCAAAACAGCTAGAAAAGCATGGACTTACAAAACAACAGTTCAAGATTACAGGTCCAAGCCTTGCTTACTTGATTGAGAACTATACGAGAGAAGCAGGTGTAAGGGATCTTGAACGTCAGATTGGGACACTTTGTCGTAAAGTTGCAAGGACTTTATTAGAAGATGAAGTAGGAAGCAAAAATTTGACAATAGCTCAAATTAATCAATATTTAGGTGCACCAAGATTTACACATATTCTCAAAAACCAAACACCTCAGATTGGGGTTGTGAGAGGACTTGCATGGACTTCAGTAGGAGGGGATACACTATCTATCGAAGTCAATACCATGAAGGGTAAAGGCAGTTTAGAGCTTACTGGTAATATGGGAAATGTGATGAAAGAATCGGCTCGTGCAGCAATGAGTTATATTCGTTCAAAAGCAACTGAGTTTGGAATTGATGAAGCCTTTTATAAAGATATGGATCTACATATTCATATTCCAGAAGGTGCTGTACCAAAAGATGGACCATCTGCAGGAATCACTATGGCAACGGCCATGATTTCTGGCCTGACACAAAAACCTGTGAGAGCAGATATTGCCATGACAGGGGAGATTACAATTAGAGGACGTGTACTTCCAATAGGTGGACTTAAGGAAAAAATCCTTGCAGCCAAAAGAGCAGGTATATTTGAAGTCATTGTGCCAAAAGATAATAAGAAAAATATTGAAGAACTTGATGCAAGTACACTAGAGAATGTGACAGTCATTTTTGCAGAAACAATGGATGATGTACTACAACATGTATTTGCCCAAAACTAGGAGGATATAAATATGAACGTAACACAAGCATCCCTACTGATTACAGCGGGAAATAAATCACAATTCCCGGAGGCAGCCCTGCCAGAGATTGCTTTCGCAGGAAAATCAAATGTAGGTAAGTCTTCTCTGATCAATTGCCTCATCAACCGAAAGGCACTTGCGAGAACAAGTTCTCAGCCAGGGAAAACACAAACAATCAACTTCTATAACATTCAGCAAAAAATTAACTTTGTGGACTTACCAGGATATGGGTATGCAAAGGTGTCTAAGACAGAAAGAGAAAAATGGGGTAAACTCATTGAAGATTATCTTTCAAACAGAGAGACACTTAAACAAATTATTCTCTTGGTAGATATTCGTCATGAAGTAGGCGCAAATGATAAGATGATGTATGATTGGATTACACATTACCATAACAATGTAATTGTTGTAGCGACAAAAGCAGATAAAATCAACAGAAGTCAAATTCAAAAACATGTAGCAATGATTCGTAAGGGGCTTGGATTGAGACAAGAAGATGTACTCATCCCGTTCTCAGCATCAACAAAACAAGGTAAAGAAGAGATCTGGTCTGTTCTTGACACACTTTACGACACAGAAGATCAAAAATAATAGCGATTAAAAGAAGAGATAATCCGAAAGGGTTGTCTCTTTTTGTTTAAAATTATATGCAATTCTGATAATAATTCTGATATAATAAAGAAAAAGAGAAGGAAAGAACGAAAAATCTAGTCATAAAGGTGAAGTCAATGAGAAAATCAGAATCCTATTTTTTAAAAGATGGTAAGCTTGACTTGTCTTTGCTTAATGAAGAAGTAAATGTCAATTGTGAAGTAATTACTTATCATACAATAAAAACAATCCATGAGGCTCCGGGTTTAGAGGGTGAGCAGGTAGAAGAAGGATTTAAAGAAAAGCTTTATGGGTCATTAGAAACATACCAAATACTTCGTGAGATGGGGGACTACCTATCTAGTGATTTCCTCATGCCAGACGACGAAGAAGATTTATTAATCTGGAATGTGACAGAATCAGATGAAGAGGAAGCAGCACTGGAAGAGGCGTATGAAGAGAAGGCAAGCTGGAGTGAGCTAGCAGAGGAAGCAGCACTGGAAGAGGTGTATGAAGAGAAGGCAAGCTGGAGTAAACTAGCAGAGGAAGCAGCACTGGAAGAGGCGTATGAAGAGAAGGCAAGCTGGAGTGAACTAGCAGAGGAGGTAGCACTGGCAGAGATATATGAAGAGAAGGCAAGCTGGAGTGAGCTAGCAGAAGAAATAGAACGAGAAGAGGCGTACGAAGGTAGAGCAGACTGGAGTGAACTAGCAGAGGAAGTAGCACTGGAAGAGACATATGAAGAGAAGACAAGCTGGAGTGAGCTAGAATCTGACGAGAAAGTAGAGGGGGCGTTAGATGAGGGGCAAGTTTTCGCTTATCAATTATCTGCTATAGATCAGGAGATCATGAGGCAATATGAGCAACCAGATCGGTTGGTTGGGCTAGAATATGAGGAAAAAGAGTATTCGACTATTGAGAAGTATCGTGCATATCAGCTGAAACTTTTGCAAGGAAGAGTGCTGACTCAAGATATCTTCTCACCACAGGGGGTGCAAGTTGGCCGTGTGGGTGAAAGGATTACAGCAGCATTGCTTGAAAGAGCAAAAAGAGAGGGTGCATTAATTAAAATAATTTTAAAATATTTATAAAGATATATTGACACTTGTATAGGAATGTGATAAGATACTAATTGTTCGAAGGGTTACAGATCTTAAGAACAGTTAGTATGCGTGAGTGGCTCAGCGGTAGAGCATCTCCTTGCCAAGGAGAGGGTCGCGGGTTCGATCCCCGTCTCGCGCTTTATAACGGGGTGTGGCTCAGTTTGGCTAGAGCGCCTGATTTGGGTTCAGGAGGCCGCAGGTTCAAGTCCTGTCACTCCGGTTATATTGAAAGTCCTAGTTTCTTAGAAACTAGGACTTTTTTGTTATGTAAAAAGCTAGAAGACCTATAAAAGCTTGTTTATAGAAGCAAAAATTTACTTACGCATATCACAAAACAGACGTTAAAAGAGTTGGAATATTCTTTCTATATAATTGACCCCAATCTGTTATGGTGCTAGACTGAGAATGAATAAAGGTGTGATAATTAGGAGGTGTATTTTATGATAGAAGTAAAAAATCTAACACTCAAATATCCTAGTGGAAAAGGTGTATTTGATCTTGATTTTACAGTAAGACAAGGTGAGGTAATGGGGTATCTTGGACCCAATGGTGCAGGTAAGACGACGACAATTCGTGCACTGATGGGATTTATGAAGCCAGATGGTGGGCAGTGTCATATTGGAGGATTAGATTGTTTTGATAGGGCACCTCAGATTCAACAGCAATTAGGATACATACCAGGAGAGATTACTTTTGTTGAAGGCATGACAGGGGAAGAGTACTTGAAGTTTATTGCTGAGATGAGAGGGATGAAAGACCTTACTAGGCAAAAAGAATTATTAGAACGATTTGAGCTCTCACCTAAGGGAAATATCAAGAAGTTCTCGAAGGGGATGAAACAAAAGCTTGGGATTGTTGCAGCATTTATGCATCAGCCAGAGGTGATCATACTGGATGAACCTACAAGTGGCCTTGACCCATTGATGCAAAATCGTTTTATTGAACTGATTCTTGAGGAAAAGGCAAAAGGAAGAACAATCTTGATGTCGAGCCATATCTTTGAAGAAGTGGAACGTACTTGTGACAATGTACTGATCATTAAAGAAGGACGCATTGTAGCGCAATCAGGTATTGAGTCCCTTAAGTCAACTCGGAGAAGAGGCTATACGATCAAGACAGAAGATCCAGCCCATACAATGGCTGTACTTCAGGCAGCTGGATTTGAAGTAGGTGAGCAGATGGGAAGTGCAATGACGGTGTATGTCACAGGGGAAACCATTGATCAATTTGGTAAGCTCTTGGGGCAGTTTACTTTATTGGGGTTAGAAACAAAATCACAGACGTTAGAAGATATTTTCATGCATTATTATGCAAAGGGGGAAAATTAAGATGAGTTTTACATTATTTAAGATGACCTTTAAGAAAAATCTGATGTTAGGGATCATTTTTCTAGCTGTCATGATCATGTATTCTGTGGTGATGATCAGTATGTTTAGCCCTGAAAGTTTAGATGCACTCAATGCGATGTTCAAAGTATTGCCGCCAGAGATGATGAAAGCGTTTGGGTTTAATGGCGCTTTTGATAGTCTTGTGGGATATCTTGCAAGTTGGCTCTATGGGCTGATTCTCACAGCATTTCCTATGGTGTATTGCATCTTGTTGGGCCACAAGCTAGTATGTAAAACAGTAGATAGTGGGTCTATAGCATGCTTATTAGCAACACCACATTCCCGTACAAAGCTCATCATTACTAAAGGCGTCTATGCATTACTTTCAATGGCAATCATGCAAATGTTCGTATTTGGTATTAACCTCTTGATCGCAAAGGTGATGTTCCCAGCAGAAACCATTGACGTGTATGTATTTTTAAAATTAAATGTGACAGTGATGTTAGTCAATTTGACAGCGATGTCTATTACCTTTTTCTGTTCTTGCTTATTTAATGATACGCGATTTTCAGTTGGCTTTGGAGCGGGGATTCCAATTGCCTTCTTGCTTTTTAATATGTTAGGGAATGCTTCAAAAGATGCAGAGTTTCTTAAGAAGTGCTCGATATACGGCTGGTATGATCCTGTAGGAATTGCAAATGGAGATGCAACTCTAACTGTAAATTTGATTTACTGTGGCATCATCTTGATATTATTTATAGGATCAATTTTTGTTTTTAGAAAAAAACGTTTACCTATTTAGATAGTTAATACCAAAGCGTTCGTTAGATCGATAGCGTGATGGGCGTATGTGACTTTAGAACAAAGACGGATAAAAATAAAAAATCACCTAGAGGTTGTAACAAGACATCCTCTAGGTGGTTTTTATTGAGATAAAATACTTAAGATTTCACTATATAACTGAGATGAATTATTTTTCCAGTTCTCACACATTTCGATCGCTTGTTTTTTGGAACCAACAGTAAAGCTCAGTTCCATAAGTGGTGCTTGGTTTTCTATAACCTTACAACGCACAATGTACTCATGTTCTTTGCTTGGAATGTACTCTGCAAAGACATCGAGTTGACTACGAAGCTCTCGCCAGTTAGAGGCAATAAAATGATCTAACTCCACGCGAATTGTTGTTGGAATACGAGAAGCAAAAAACTCAAGTGTCTGGCGACCCTTCTCAGAGATATCAAAGCAGGAAACATTATTTTCTGTTGACTTTAAGATGAGATTGGCACCGACAAGTTCATTGAGATATTGTTGCATAGAAAAATAATCTGTATAGCCTCTTTCAAGTATAATTTGCGTGATTTGGGAAAGAGATAGAGGCATTTTGATTTCAGATAATAGATATAATACAATGAGTTTATTGACCGTAAAGTCATCATTCATATGAAGCATCATTAACCTCCTCACGCTTTATTATAAGTTCTACTATATATTGTATCTTAAAAATAAAGGAAACTCAATATGTGTTTTTTGAAGAACCCTGATAGATGTCATGGGAACGTAGATATTTTTGGATGCCATTAAGCACATGTCGTTTGTTGGCGGTCCAAAGTGGTGCGAGAAGATGCTCACGATCCCCGTCTCCTGTCAATCTATGAATGACAAAATGATCTGGTAATATAGGTAGAATTTCCCCTATGATAGCGATATATTCCTCTTCTGAAAGAAGTGGAAAAGGTTTCCTTGTATAGAGCCTGCCAAGGGGTGAGTTGTCAAGAATATGGAGCATGTGGATCTTGACCCCTTGAAGAGGGAGTGTGGCAAGATAACGTGCAGTTGCAAGCATATCCTCTGTTGTCTCACCTGGTAGTCCAAGGATCATATGTGCCACAACCTCTATACCTCGTGAAGCAAGGGCATGTGTCATATTTGTAAAACAATCAAGATCATGGCCACGGTTGATCCAAGCAGATGTTTTGGGGTGCATCGTTTGAAGTCCTAGTTCGACCCAAAGATGAGTACGGTGGCTGAGTGACTCTAGGTATGACAGTGTCTCTGTGGTGATGCAATCAGGACGTGTTGCAATAGCAAGGCCAGCGACACCAGGAAAGGCGAGCGCTGCCTCATACTTGGCTTTTAGTGTCTCTAAAGGCGCGTATGTATTGGAATAGGACTGGAAATAAGCCATATACTTCTGTGAGGTACCCCACTTACTAGCAAGCTGGAGCGTAGCAGCTTCAAGCTGCTCGTGTACAGGAAGTACACTTGAAGCTGCAAAGTCGCCACTGCCTTCACTGCTACAAAAAATACAACCGCCTGTAGCAACGCGGCCATCTCGGTTTGGACAAGTGAAGCCACCATCTATAGAAAGTTTAATCACTTTTTCACCGTGTTTTTCGCGAAGGAAGCGATTGAGACTATAAAATCTTTCGTTGGTATGCATAATAGATCCTTTCTAGGGGAATGTGAATCATAAGGTCAACTATAATAAAAAGTAGGACAAATGTCCTACTTTTTATTATAGCGATAAAAATTAATAAAGTGCAAGGGCACTTTCCTCTTTCTGTAAACGAATTTCTTCACATGTATTTAAAATAGATTCCCATTGGTTGTCTGTGGTATGTGTTCGTGCAAAATCAATAAAGTCTGTGCGTAGTTTTACAGTAAATTCTTTTTTGACTTTTTTGATCTCATCATCTCCCGTTGCCTTAGACATGCAGGTCAAAAAGTCAGCAGCACGCTCGGAAGAAATAAAAGGAAGATAAGGTTGCAATAAATCAAGATGTTTTTGTAGAGCCGCATATTGCTGCTCAAAAGGATTGCCTTTTATATTTTCCATATAAGAATACAAAGACTCTAAATTGAAAAAGCGTATGTTTTGGATAGGCGTATAATCAAAGTCACCCAAGGTTTTTCGAAACGCAAATAAGTTGTCACGAAGTTCTTGTTTAGTCAATAAAATAGCCATATTGTCCCCCTTGAAATCAATCATTTAAGATTTTTATTTCTGAAGTTATTATATCCAGTTGGCATCAAAAAAGTGTATGTAAATTTTACTTGTAAAGATTTTAAGTATATAATAAGAAAAATGGCAATAGTTCTTTGGTTTAAAGAAAGGTGTGAAAGCATGGATAAACATAGTGTATTGGTAGTTGATGATGAAGAACACATTTTAGAACTTTTACAATATAATCTTGAGATGAGTGGATTTGAGGTCTATGTAGCGGGGACAGTAACCAAGGCAATGGAAATTCTAAAGGAACGTGAAATTCATACGATTTTGCTAGATGTGATGCTTCCTGACATGGATGGCTTGACAGCGCTTCGCAAAATCAGAGAGATGGAAGCAACACGTGATATTCCTGTGCTTATGGTGACAGCGAAGTCAGAAGAGATTGATAAAATCATAGGACTCGAACTTGGGGCGGATGACTATATCTGCAAGCCTTTTAGTGTAAGAGAGGTGACTGCAAGGGTCAATGCAGTAGTAAGAAGACAGAAGCGCTCACAAGCCAAGGTGGAGGAGAGTAGCCATATTCTACGTCTTAAAGAGCTTGAACTGGATATCGAGAGTCACAGCGTCAAAGGTAAAGGCAAAGAGATTGAGATGACACTCAAAGAATTTGAACTGCTTAAGCTTTTGATTCAAAACAAGGGCAAGGTACTTACAAGGCAAGTGCTCCTTGATCAAGTATGGGGGTATGATTATTATGGGGAGACAAGAACCGTTGATGTGCATATTCGTTACCTCAGAGCCAAACTTGCACAGATTGAGATGGATGACTGTATCGAGACAGTACGTGGGGTAGGCTACAAAGTATCTAAGGAGTAATTTATGAAAAAGAAAATTATTATACCGGTGATTGCGCTGATCTGGATTTTGATTGGAATCTGTGTAGGCTATATTTTCTATATTTCTGTAGAAATGAAGGTTAAAGGTGATTTGGGGGCGGTGGTTTCCCAGCTGTTCATCATAGGATGCCTTGCAAGCGCCGTGATGTATAGCATTTTGAGTAGAATCATTAATGAAATCGTAGGGCCGCTCAGTGAATTCACCTATGAAGCAGAGCATTTTGCAAAAGGCGTCTATAAACATAAACTCAGACATTATGAAATCGATGAAATTCAAGATCTTGGGAATGCTTTTGACCGTATGGGGGAAAAGCTCCATCGTACACTTCGTAAGCTTAATTATGAAAAACGCAAGATGGAATCTGTAGTGAATAACCTAGATGAAGGGCTCATCATCCTTGAACAAGATGGTCATGTGCGTGAGCTCAACAAGTGGGCACGGCGTTACTTTAATGTTCAGAAGTTCGAACCACGCAAATACCAGGCTAAGGAAATCTTGAGACATAGCAAGTGTAAACAGATGTTAGAGCAGGTAGTCGCGACTGGGATAAGAGCAAACTGTGATATTGAGTGGGGCAAAGATCTCCTACATATGGAGATGAGCGTGATAGAGCAAGATGGCGCCAGATTAGGCTATGTGATCTCAGTAAGAGATGTGACGACAACGAGAAAATTAGAAGAGATGCGCTATCAGTTTGTGAGCAATGTGACCCACGAGCTCAAGACGCCACTCACAAGCATCCAAGGCTTCGTAGAGACACTTAAGTCAGGGGCACTAGAGAATCCAAAGGTAGCTTATCGCTTCCTAGATATCATAGATGTAGAGGCGCAAAGGCTTTACCGATTGATTCAGGATATATTACTGTTATCTGAGATTGAAAGTATGACCAATCTGGGAGAAGAAAGCGTACCACTCAGTGATGTTATTGCAGATGTCATCACACTGATGATGCGTGATGCTGAGGCGAAAGGGATTGGGCTAGTATTTGACGAAATCGAGCCACTATATATTAAGGGTGCAACCCCAGATCATATGAAGCAATTGATCTTGAATCTGGTAAGTAATGGTGTCAAATATACGGATAAAGGACAAGTTGTAGTAAGAACCTTCAAAGAAGGGGAGCAGCAGATTGTTCAAATTGAGGATACAGGGATTGGCATTCCTGAAGAAAGCCAAGAAAGAATCTTCGAGAGATTTTATCGCGTTGATAAGAGTCGCTCGAGACAAAGTGGTGGGACGGGACTTGGTCTATCTATTGTCAAACATATCGTAAGCCTTTATAAAGGAACGATTGAGGTACAAAGTGTAGACGAAAAGGGTACCTTATTTACCATTACATTTTAAATAGCAAATAAAAAACCGTGTTTCTTAAAATAAGAAGCACGGTTTTTTGTATGTGATTAGGCGTTTGGCTCAACCACTTTGAAGTTTTCACCATCTTTTGGTGGGCGTGGCCCAAAGTATTGGTAGAAACGAATTGGTACACGGCCATTAAAGAGCTTACGGTTTTTGTTGGCTTTTTTGCCGTAATCTTTTTCAAGGTCTTCTACAGAAGTTACGCAGTAGAATGACCAGGTTGGATTGGAATCCATAAGTGTACGAAGATCACGATGAATACGATGCACATCATCCATCTCACTGAGACGAAGGCCGTATGGCGGGTTACACACAACAATACCGAAGTCACCATGAGGGAGACTTGTCTTGTGTACAGGTTTAGTGAAGAACTGAATGTATTCGCTCACACCTGCTGCTTCAGCATTACGTCTTGCACTATTGATTGCGTTACGGTCAATATCTGAAGCATAGATGATTGGATTACCCTTTTGATCAATAAGATCACGTGCTTCTTCACGTGCATCTTCCCAGATTTTACGAGGAATTTGCTTCCAGCGAGAACTTGCGAAGGTACGATTGAGTCCTGGTGCAATATTTTTTGCAATAAGTGCAGCTTCGATAGCAAAAGTACCTGAACCACAACATGGATCGTAGAAGATACGTCCTTTCTTCCAGTAGCTAATCTGGATGAGTGCTGCTGCAAGTGTTTCTTTGATAGGTGCTTCGGTGTGGCTTACACGGTAACCACGCTTATGAAGACCTTCGTCACCTGTTGTATCGATAGTAAGTGTTGCAATATCTTTGAGTAGAGAAACTTGTACCGTGTATGATGGGCCAGTTTCCTCAAACCATTCGATACCATAAGACTTTTGTAGTCTTGTAACGATTGATTTTTTGACGATAGATTGGCAGTCTGAGATACTGAAAAGCTGTGACTTTACAGATTTTCCGTTGACAGTAAACTTAGCATCTGGTGTGATCCAAGCTTCCCAAGGGAGTTCGTTAGTTTGATTGAAGAGGGATTCAAAAGTTGTTGCTTTGAATTCACCCATCTTAATCAATACCCTGTCTGCACTACGTAACCAAATATTAGAGAGGACAATTGCCTCGGCATCACCTGTATAACATACTTTACCGTCTGTGACAGAAGTAATTTCATAACCTAGATCTTCAACTTCTTTTCGGACAACTGACTCAAGTCCAAACGTCGTTGTTGCAATGAGTTCAAATGTTTTCATGTTAACTCCTTCAAGTATAGAATCAAATAAGGTCATTTTACTACAAATTTCAAGGGTTGTATAGCCATCCCTATCTAAAAAATAGGTGATTCGTGCCACAAAAAGGCGAGATGATTTAACATAGATTTAACATATCTCCAATATGTTTTGAACATTAGGGGGGTATAGTAAGGGTGTGAAAAAGATAATAAACCAAAGAACATAGACATTAAATTTAAAAATTAAAATTTAAAAAAGAGGGGTTAACCAAAATGAAAAAGAAATTAATCGTAGCAATGAGTATTTTAGCATTAGGTTTAACAACATTAACAGGATGCGCAGGATCAAGTGCAAGCGGTTCATCAAAAATTTCAATCGTAGGTTCAACAACAGTAGCAGCGCCAATGGAGCAATTAGCAGATGCTTATGCTGAGACAAATCCAGATCAAGTCATCGAAGTACAAGGTGTTGGGTCTTCAGCGGGGATCAAAGCAGCATATGACAAAACAGCTGATATCGGTATGGCATCAAGAGAATTAAAAGAAGAAGAAAAAGCATGGGGTCTTACAGAAACAGTAATCGCTTACGACGGAATCGTAACAGTTACAAACCCAAACAACCCAATCACAGGCTTAACAACAGAGCAAGTAAAAGGAATCTTTGATGGTACAATCACTAACTGGAATGAAGTAGGTGGAAATGATGAGCAAATCATCGTTGTAACAAGAGAAGATGGTTCTGGTACACGTGCTGCCTTCGAAGAAATCTTAGATCTTAAAATCGCACCAACAGCAATCGTTGCAGATGGTAATGGTGCAGTCAAAGCAAGTGTTGCTTCAAAAGCAGGTGCAATTGGTTATGTATCACTTGGATATATTGACGATACAGTAAAAGCTGATGCTTTAGATGGTGTAGAGCCAACAGTAGAAACAGTAAAATCAGGAGACTACAAAATCTCAAGACCATTACTTATCGTAAATAACCCAGAAATTTCAGAGAGCACAAAAACTTTCATAGACTATATCTTAGGCGCAGAAGGTCAAGCAATCTTAGCAGAAAAATATATCCCATTAAACTAAATAACTTAACAAATAAGGTGAGGCTATGGAAAAAACAATGAAGCGAATATTTTGGTGCTGTGCGATGCTTACCATCGGTGTCGTGGTATTCATGGGAGGCTATATCATACTCCAAAGTATTCCGTTCTTTAAAGAAGTATCACTCATAGATTTCTTAACTGGTCAAGTTTGGAGCCCACAAGATGGCCAGTTTGGGATCTTCCCAATGATTGTATCGAGCGTATTTGCCACCATCGGTGCAGTTGCAATCGCTGTTGTAATCGGTATTTCAACAGCGATCGTTATGGTAGAAATTTGTTCACCAAAAGTTTCAAAAGCTTTATCGATAGGGATTGACCTCTTAGCAGGTATTCCTTCAGTAATCTATGGGTTCTGGGGACTGATGGTACTTGTACCAATGTTCTATGAAGCCTTCGGCGGCAAAGGCGGCGGTAACAGCCTTTTAGCAGCAATCTGCATTTTGGCAGTAATGATTTTACCAACAATTATTCGTATGACAGAAGTCAGTCTTAAAGCAATTCCAAAAGAATATAGAGAAGGGGCACTTGCACTTGGTGCAACACCACTTCAATATATCTTCAAGGTACAGCTTAGAGGTGCAAAGTCAGGGATCGTAGCAGGGATCGTTCTTGCAATCGGTAGAGCGCTTGGAGAAACAATGGCGGTTATCTTAGTAGCAGGTAACACGCCTCTCATACCAACTTCTATCACTGATCCAGTCAGAACACTTACAGCTAATATCGCTATTGAGATGGGTTATGCATCTGGATTACACCAACAGGCACTTTTTGCAACAGGTATGGTTCTGTTCGTCATGATTATCGGGATCAATGTAGTCATGCGCATGCTTATTAACAAAAAGGCACAAGGAAGGTGAGTCCCATGAATCAAAAAATAAAAGATAAAATCATGTATGGCGTTTTAGGGTTATTTGCATTCTCTTGTATCGCAGTACTCTTATGGATTGTACTTTACATAGTGACAAAAGGTATCGGACACGTTGATATCATGCTGCTCATGGAGCCAATCGTAACAACGATCTATATGGTAGGGCTTGGACTTGCCATGGCAGTGCCGGTAGGAATAGGTGCGGCTGTATATCTTGAAGAATACGCAACTGAAGGCAAACTTACAGAGTGTGTACGTTTTGCAATTCAGTGTCTTACAGCGATTCCATCGATCTTATTTGGTCTATTCGGGATGATGTTCTTTGTAACAAATCTCAAGTTCGGATACTCACTCTTAGCTGGGGGATTAACGGTTGCGATGATGATCTTACCAACAGTGGTTAAGACAACAGAAGAAGCACTTAAGACAGTGCCAGTATCTTATAGAGAAGCTTCTCTTGCCTTAGGTGCCACAAAGTTTATGACAATCATCAAGGTGGTACTCCCTAGTGCGATTCCTGGGATTTTGGCAGGTGTTGTACTCAGTACAGGAAGAATTGTTGGGGAAACAGCAGCCATTTACCTCACAGCAGGGATGGTTCTTCGTATTCCAGGGAATCTGATGGAATCAGGCAGAACATTATCTGTACACCTTTATATGTTGGCAAAAGAGGGGATCTCTCTTGAACAAGCATACGGGACAGCAATCGTTCTCTTAATTGTGGTATTTATATTAAATGTATTGACGTACCTGGTAGCAGGTCGCGTTGCCAAAAAGCAGAATGCTAAAAGGAGTTAACTATGAGCCAAGCACAAATGGAAATCAAAAACTTAGATTTTTACTATGAGTCTTTCCAGGCTTTGAAAAATATCAACCTATCAATCGAAAAAAATGAAGTACTTGCCTTTATCGGACCATCGGGGTGTGGTAAATCAACATTGCTTCGCATATTAAATAGAATGAGTGATCTGACACCAGGAACAAAGGTGGAGGGTAGCGTCGAGCTAGAAGGTGAGAGTATCTTCAAACTTGACTCAATTGATCTTCGTAGAAAAGTGGGTATGGTATTCCAAAAGCCAAATCCATTCCCAATGAGTATTTATGATAATGTTGCCTACGGCCCAAGAATGCAAGGGATCAAAGATAAAGTAACTTTAGATACAATTGTTGAAGAGAGTCTTAAAAAAGCAGCTATTTGGGATGAAGTAAAAGACAAACTCAAAAATAGTGCATTAGGTGTATCTGGTGGACAACAGCAAAGAATTTGTATTGCAAGAGCGATTGCAATGAGCCCAGAAATTTTATTAATGGATGAGCCAACATCAGCATTAGACCCAATTTCAACTCTAAAAATCGAAGACCTCATCAACGATCTTAAAAAACAATACACGATCGTGATTGTAACGCACAACATGCAACAAGCAGCACGTATTTCAGATCGTACAGCGTTCTTCCTCTTAGGTGAATTAGTTGAGGTTGCACCAACACAAACAATGTTCAGTATGCCAGAGGATAAAAGAACAGAAGACTACATTACAGGAAGATTCGGTTGATAGGGGGAACGATTTATGCCACGTAAGGCTTTTGAAGAAGAATTAGAACAGCTTAGACAAGATGTTATTGATATGGGAGGCGAAGTTGAGAGCCTACTAAAAGAAGCGATCCAAGCGATTGTTTCTAGAGATTCAGAACTTGCAAAGGTTGTCATCAAAAAAGATGATGTGATCGATCAGATGGAGCTTACCATCCAAAAGAAATGTATCAGATTACTCACACATCAGCAACCACTTGCAAAAGATTTAAGATTTATTACAGCAGTACTTAAGCTCATCACAGATTTTGAACGTATTGCAGATCACTGTGAGGATATTTGTCAATATAGCTTAAAGCTAGATGAAGTCAAATGGACACATGAAGAAGCGTATAAGCGTCATATCGAGAGAATGGCAAATGATGTACTTGGTATGCTTAGTAAAGTGGTTGATACTTTTGTCAAACAAGACATTAGTATGCTTTACCAAACATGTGCACAAGATGATGTGATCGATAGCGAATTTGATCGTATCTGGAAAGAAATCGTAGACAAGATGCAAGAAGAGCCTGCGTTTATTCCTAAAGGTGCCCATTATATCATGATGATTAAGTACCTTGAACGTATGGCTGACCATGTAACGAACGTTGCCGAATGGCTAATCTACAACATTACAGGTCACTATACAAATGAAGAAGAACTCGGAAAATAGTTTCATACTACAAATTCTCAATAGATACCAAAGAGGGATGTCCTATACAGGACATCCCTCTTTGGTATCTATTAGTATCATTAATCTTCAAAGTCAAGATAAGATGCTTTGAGTGTAAAGAGTCTTTCTTTGAGCGCTTCGACAGTCGCGCTGTAACGTGGGTCATCATAGATATTGCAAAGCTCTTCTTCATCTGAGCGTAGATCAAAGAGTTCCCATTGTGGCCACTCACAGTCTTTTACTTCTTCGAGAGAGTTGCCACCAAAGTCCATTGCAGCCGCTAAGTAGCAAATGAGCTTGAAGTCTGGTGTACGGATGCCATAGTGAGGAGATACACCGTGCTCACCTTTGGTTACCCAGTAGCGGTAGTAGAGACAATCTTGCCAATCACTTGGCTTGTTACCTTCTAAGATACCTCTAAAACTTTTACCTTGGATATCTTCAGGAATCGCGATGCCTGCATAATCAAGGAAAGTAGAAGCAAAGTCGAGGTTTGCAACAAGGTCATTGATCTTAGTACCTGACTGGATCTTAGCAGGATAGCTCATAAGATATGGCATACGAAGTGACTCTTCTAACATGTAACGTTTGTCAAACCAGCCATGATCCCCTAAGAAGAAGCCTTGATCTGAAGTGTAGACAACAATGGTATTTTCCATAATACCTTCTGCTTCGAGATAGTCAAGAAGACGACCAATGTTATCATCTACAGAGGCAATGCAACGTAAGTAGTCTTTCATATAACGTTGGTATTTCCAGTATTTGAGTTCCTCTGGTGATAGATCTGTTGGGAATGGCTCTTTGAGGTCAAACTCAGTGAGTTCTTCAATGCCCATGAGGTTGTACTTGATCGCGTCACTACGTCCATCATGTGTATCCATGAAGGTATCTGGTACAGGGAGATCTTCTTCATACATATGCATATGCTTCTCATCAGGTACCCAGTGACGGTGAGGTGCTTTGTGGTGACACATCATGAAGAATGGCTTGTCTTTGTCGCGGCCGTTTAGCCAATCAATTGTAAGGTCTGTTACGATGTCTGTTGCATAGCCGGTGTGTTTGATCTTCTCACCCATGCGGATGGTCACAGGGTTGATATAATCCCCTTGGCCAGGGAAGATATCCCAGTGATCAAAGCCTGTCGGATCATAAGGTTCACCGTGTCCAAGGTGCCATTTACCGATAATGGCAGTTGAGTAGCCACCTGCCTTAAGGAGCTTTGGAAGTGTTTGTTGTCTGCCATCAAAAGGTGTTTCAAGTGTTGTCACACCATTGAGGTGGCTATGTTTACCTGTAAGGATAACTGCGCGGCTAGGTGCACAGATTGAGTTGGTACAAAAACAATTGTCAAACTGTGCGCCCATTTGTGCGAGGCGATCCATTTGAGGTGTGGTATTTACTTTACTACCATAGCAGCTCATAGCATGTGCTGCATGGTCATCAGTCATAATGAAAAGAATATTTGGTCTTGTCATGTGATCATTTCCCTTCTGTAACTTAATCATTAAACATAGTTTACTATAGAGGGCTTAAAGTTTCTTTCTATTGTGTAACGTGATACAATATTATACAAAAGTTAGTGTTTTAGGAGAGGGTCATGGAAACAAACGGGACAACGAAGCGGACGGTAATTATTTATCAAGCAATAGATGAAGCATTTGATTTGATACTAGGGGAAGTCATTCATAGACAGGCAAATGGGTTTATTGAGGAACATGTGCACCCAGAGACAATTGAGATTACATACTTTGTAAAAGGAGAACAGGTCTATACAGTTGGAAATGAAAATTATCCTTTAGAAAGTGGTGATTTGTTCATTACGCTTCCAGGGGAGCAGCATAGCTCAGGGGGACATCCAAAAGATAAGTCGCATATTTTCTATATGCAGATCCATCCAGAAGCAGTGAGGAAACTATGCTATGATGAGGCGGAAGCTTCAGAACTGTTGTCTGATTTGTTGCAGATCAAAGTAAGAGCATTTAGAGGAAGCAGAACGCTAGAGGTGTTGTTGCAGCAGCTCCTTCAGTATGGGCAGGAAAAGACAACGTATCATAAGACACGTATTCAAGCAACGGTGGTGGAATATCTGATGGAAGTCGTACGTCATGCACATCAGATAGAAAATCGCGAAAAGTGCTCCATGATGGAAGTAGTAGATTATATTCAAGAAAAGATCGAGGAGCCTCTTTCAATCCGGATGTTAGCAGTCTATATGGGGTTATCTGAGGGGCGACTCAAGGCTAACTTTAGAAAAGAGATCGGGATGCCGCCTGGTGAATATATACTACGCCAAAAGGTAAAGCGTGCAAAAGTACTACTTGAAGAACCTAGTTTAAGTATTACGGATATCGCCTATCAATTAGGATTCTCCAACAGCCAGTATTTTGCAACGGTGTTCAAACGTTTTAGTGCAGTCACACCTAAGGAATATAGACGGACATTCATTATAAGTAAGGGTTGTAAAAAATATACATAGGTATATAATGATTTAGTAATATAAAAAACTAAGGGAGGGACAAGGGATGCAATCGAATGCGATGTTAATGACAGAGGGATCGATTTACAAAAAAATTATAAAGTTTGCAGTGCCTATTTTCATGGGAAACTTATTTCAACAACTTTATAACATAGTAGACTCACTTATTGTAGGTAATTTCTTAGGAAAAGAGGCATTAGGCGCAATAAGTTCTACCGGATCACTAATCTTCTTATTAGTAGGATTAGTTGGGGG
>JBOFIR010000060.1:0-42512 GCA_051650265.1 Cellulosilyticaceae bacterium | reverse complement strand
CAGCAAATTTGGCAGCATGCTCAGCTTCTTCGTAAGCAGCTTTTTCCCAGTAAAGACCGATCTCTGGGTAACCTTCTCTATGAGCAACTCTAGCCATAGCTAAGTACATACCAACTTCTGCACATTCACCTTCAAAGTTAGCTCTTAAGCCTTCAATAATTCTTTCATCTACACCTTTAGCAACACCTACTACATGCTCATCAGCCCATACTAAACCTTCAGCCTGCTCTTTGAATTTATCTGCACCTACTTTACATACTGGACATTTTTCTGGTGCTGCATCGCCTTCGTGAACATAACCACATACTGTACATACATATTTTTTCATTTTAAAATCCTCCTATTTAAACTCTATTTTAGTTGTTTGTTTTCGCTCAAGTAATAATTATTATCTGTTATGACTTGATTATATATAATAATCATTATAAAGTCAATATGATTTCAAGAAAATTTTTAGATTGTTTTTATTTACTCTTTTATATATATACTGTTCTTTTGAAAAAAATATCAAAAAAAAATTTTTATATTATGCTAAACCTCAAAAAGTTCATTTTTGGTAAGTATTAAGTTTAGAAATAGTGTTATTTGCATTTTTGTAACAGTTATACTAAACTCAATGTATAACAATAATAAATTTTTTCTTGTATTGTAATTTAATAATCGCTATAATAACAATGAATTTTCTAAATTACACGCAAAGGGGACGATAAGACGAAATGAAAAGTGAGTCAAACAAATTAAAA
Source organism: Cellulosilyticaceae bacterium (assembly GCA_051650265.1). Lineage (GTDB taxonomy): Bacteria > Bacillota > Clostridia > Lachnospirales > Cellulosilyticaceae > JBOFEH01. Next base: position 41,769 of record JBOFIR010000060.1, on the reverse strand, counting down.
CTATATGGGTTTAATAACCTTACCAAAACAGTAAGCTTTAATATGTATGACATTTGTTACACCAAAACTGCAGCAGATAGACAGGCTTATATTGAATATATTGATGAGCAATACAACGCTGACCGTCTGACGCAAATCTTAACAACCGTTACAGAAATCATTGGTGCTAATGTCCTTAATATCGCTAAGCAAGACTATGATCCACAAGGTGCTAGCGTTACAATCCTTATTTCAGAAGGTCCTGTAACCCCAGCATCAGCCGATCTCCAAGATGCCTCTCCAGGTCCACTTCCTGAGATTGTGCTTGCACATCTTGATAAAAGTCACATTACCGTACATACCTATCCAGAATACCATCCATATGAAGGGATCAGCACTTTTAGGGCAGATATAGATGTTTCTACTTGTGGTGAGATTTCACCACTAAAGGCCCTCAATTACCTCATTCATTCATTTGATGCAGATATCATGACGATTGATTATCGTGTACGTGGCTTTACCCGTGATATTACAGGGCACAAACTTTTCATTGATCACGAGATCGATTCCATCCAAAACTTCATACCAACTCATATTCGTAACATGTACAACATGATTGATGTCAATGTTTATCAAGAAAACATCTTCCATACGAAATGTAAGTTGAAACAGTTTAATTTAGATAACTATCTGTTCGGCTATACAAAAGACGATCTCCATCCTGGCGAAGCCAAGATGATCGCAAAAAAAGTAAAACAAGAAATGGATGAAATCTTCTACGGAACAAATGTGAAAGAGGCTATGTTCAATCTGGAGGAGTATGATGAATCACGCTAAGACACCTCTGCTTTCCACTGTTTTGGACTACGCAAAAGAGGATGTTACTTGCTTTGATGTTCCAGGTCACAAAAGAGGCCACTACCTAGAAGAACTTAATACACTATGGGGTGATGCCCTTTGTATGGATGTGAACTCATCCAAAAGAGTAGATAATCTCGCACATCCTACAGGAGCAATTGCAGAAGCTGAAGCGCTATTAGCTGATGCCTATGATGCTGATCATGCTTTTATGTTGGTGAATGGCTCCACTTCTGGTGTGCAATACATGCTGATGAGTGCACTCAATCAAGGGGACAAAGTCATCCTGCCACGTAATGTTCACAAATCTGCGATCAATGCACTGATTCTCTCTGGTACAAAGCCTATCTTTTTGGAACCAGAGATTGACCCTTACTACGGGATTGTGAATGGGATTACACCTGATGCGCTCAAACACGCTTTAGATCTACACAATGATATCAAAGCTGTGTTTCTCATCAACCCAACCTATTTTGGCGCAACTTCTGATATTGAATCTATCATCACCATTGCACATAGTAAAAATATTCCCGTACTTGTAGATCAGGCACATGGTGCACATTTTCCATTTCATGATACATTACCATGTAACGCTGCTACACTTGGTGCAGACCTGGTTACAGTAAGCATGCATAAGACAGGAGGCTCACTTACACAGTCTTCTTTGCTTTTGCATAACGAGGGACTTATTCCCAAGAACAAAGTGCGTTCTACCATCAACCTTTTCCAAACCACCTCTGCCTCATATCTTTTGATGTGCTCCATGGATTTAGCACGCCAAAAGCTCATGTTAGAAGGCCAGGAGCGCCTTAATAAATTACTTGAACTTACTTTATGGGCAAAAAACAGGATTAATCAAATTCCTGGTCTAGAATGCATCATTGGCAAGGAATATTGTAATCAGAAAGGTGTTTGGAACTATGATGATCTCAAGATTGTTATTCGAGTTGCTGACTTAGGCGTATCTGGCTTCTTTGTTTATGACCTATTGGCCGAAGAATATCACATTCAAATGGAGCTTGCTGAACCTCTCGTAATTCTTGCTATTGTCTCTTTTGGTGATAATGAAGCAACACTTACAAGACTCATTACAGCACTTGATGCGATTAGTAAACGGTTCTACGGAACGAACCAACACACGACACGACCTATACTGAGCAACCTCAAAAATCCAAAAATGATAATGACACCTCGGGATGCTTATTACCATCCCAAGAAACTCATGCATATCAAAGATACAAGTGGCCTCATCAGCGGTGAGTCACTCATGATTTATCCACCAGGCATTCCTCTAGTTATCCCTGGTGAGCAACTTACAGATGCAATTATTACACACTATCTTTATCTCAAGGAGCAAGGCAGCGTCCTATTAGGTGACGAGGATGATCCTTGCATGATTCAAGTTTTAGATAGAAGTCAGGAGGACAATATGATCGATTTATGGTATACAGAAAACCACCAAGAGGATACTAAATTCTCAATCCAAGTTAACGAACACATCCACTCAGAAAAAAGTGAGTTTCAACAAATAGATTTCTTTAAGAGTAAGACATTCGGTACTTTCTTTACCTTAGATGGCCTCATGATGGTCACTGAAAAAGATGAGTTTATTTATCACGATATGATTACACATATCCCGATGGCTGTTAACCCAGACATCAAAAAAGTATTAATCATTGGTGGTGGAGATGGCGGTACCGCACGTGAAGTTCTCCGTTACCCTGGTATCGAGCAAGTTGATATGGTAGAAATTGATGAGCGTGTTGTAAGACTTTGTCAAACTTATCTTCCTCAAACTGCGCATACCCTTGACCATGACCCGCGTCTTACACTTTACTTTGAAGATGGTCTCAAATTCGTACAAGACGCAGCATCTTGTAGCTATGATTTAATTTTAGTAGATTCTACTGATCCAATCGGTCCTGGAGAAGGTCTCTTTACTTTTGAATTCTACAACAATTGCAAACGTGTACTTAGCGACGAAGGCATTCTTATCAATCAGCACGAGAGTCCTTATTATGATAGCTATGGCCATGAGATGAAACGCGCCCATAGCAAGATTAAAGAAACTTTCCCTATTGCTAAAGTTTATCAGTTCCACATGCCAACATACCCATCTGGTCATTGGCTCTTTGGATTTGCTTCTAAGAAGTACGACCCACTTACTGATCTAAAAAAAGAGCGTTGGGAAGCCCTTGGTCTTAAGACAAAATACTACAATACTGATCTTCATATTGGTGCATTTATGCTACCAACTTACGTAAAGGATGAACTTGCAAATGCTTAACACATATACTTCTAATCAGTTTATTGGCTTTGATTCTAACTATGAGGATGCATCTATTGTTATGATAGGTGCACCTTTTGATGGTACGACAAGCTACCGACCTGGTGCACGCTTTGCGCCAAATCAAATCCGTGTGGATTCCTATGGCCTTGAGACTTATTCACCTTATCTCGATGGAGACTTAGAAGATCTGTGTCTTACAGATCTTGGGGATATAGAACTTCCTTTTGGCAACACAGTGCGTGCACTTGAAGCAATTCATACAAATGTACGCACATTAATCCAAGATGACAAAAAACCTTTGGTTATTGGCGGTGAACATCTTATCAGCCTACCAGTAGTTGAAGCCCTTTATGAGAAGTATCCTGATTTGCATATCATTCACTTTGATGCACACACAGATCTTCGCAATGAATATATGGGAGAGAACCTTTCTCATGCCACCGTCCTTAGACGCGCTTGGGACTTAATAGGAGACGGGCGTATCTTCCAATTCGGTATACGTTCAGGTACAAAAGCGGAATTTGAATGGGCAAAAAAACATACCTATCTTGAACCTTTTGAAGTCTCAACTATTACTGATATTGTCAAGCAACTTGCTTATAAGCCTATCTATCTAACGATTGATCTCGATGTACTAGATCCTTCTGTATTTAGTGGTACAGGTACACCAGAACCAGGCGGAATTACTATGAAGGAACTCCTCTTTGCACTCACCTCAATGCAATCTCTCAATCTAGTAGGTGCTGATGTCGTGGAGTTATCTCCTGCATACGATACGAGTGGTGTCTCAACTGCTGTAGCTTGCAAAGTCATTCGTGAAGTTGCACTTTTATTAGGCCATAACCTATAAGTTAAAGGAGATCTCATGTTATACTTGAAGGAGTTTAATTTTTATTTTAAAGGTGGGAATTACCATGAATACTAAACTCGTCAACAGATTTTTAAGCTATGTTAAAGTAGATACACAATCAAGTACTTCAAGTACTACTTTCCCTAGTACTCAGACTCAAATAGACTTTGCTCATACACTTGCCAAAGAATGTGAGTCACTAGGTCTAGTAGACGTGAGCGTCAATGAGCATGGCTACGTGATGGCTACACTTCCAAGTAATATCGAGACAGATGCGCCTACAATAGGTTTCATCGCACATATGGATACTGCGCCTGACTACAGTGGAAAAGGTGTCAAACCACAACTTGTAGAGAACTATACTGGTGAAGATCTTGTACTTAATTCAGATCAAAATATCGTAATGTCTCCAAATCAATTCCCTATACTTAAAGAATTTGTAGGAGAAACACTTATTACTACAGATGGTACAACGCTTCTTGGCGGCGATGACAAAGCAGGTATTGCAGAAATCATGACTGCCATCGAATACCTTATAGAACACCCAGAGCTCCCTCACGGAACAATCCGTATAGGCTTTACACCTGATGAAGAAATTGGAAAAGGTGTAGATTTCTTTGACGTGAAGCGATTTGGTGCAGATTTTGCTTATACAATAGATGGTGGTACTGTAGGTGAGGTACAATATGACAACTTCAATGCAGCCTCTGCTACTGTGACAATCAATGGTGTCAGTGTTCACCCTGGTGCTGCAAAAAATAAAATGAAAAATAGTATTACAATCGGCTGTGAATTTAATAGTTTTTTACCTGCTCTTGAAGTACCTGAACATACAGATGGTTTTGAAGGCTTCTATCATCTTCATGATATGAACTGTAGTATTGAAAAAACAGTTCTTTCATATATCATCCGTGATCATAGCAAAGAGAAATTCTTAGAACGTAAAGCTAAGATTCAATCTGCAGTTGATCATATTAACCACAAGTATGGTAAAAGTACTGCAGAATTAATAATCTCTGATGGTTATTTCAATATGAAAGAAGTTATAGAACAACACCCTGAGATTATGTCCATTGCTAACCAAGCCCTCAAAAACATTGGTCTAGAGCCAAAAAATGAGCCGATTCGTGGTGGTACAGATGGTGCAAGGCTTTCCTTTATGGGATTACCTTGTCCAAATATCTTTACGGGATCTTACAACTATCATGGCCGTTATGAGTTTACAGTTGTATCTCACATGGAGCTTGCGACACGTACAATCATCGAGATTGCACAATTGGTAGCAAAATAAGCTGATTAGTTATTTTATATACTTTATCTGAGTAGCAGGAGATATATTTGTATATTTTTATACTATTGACTAATCTACTCTCATCTGTTTATAATTATAGACAATTAAAACAATTCATAGCACAAAGACGACGAAAAGAAGAGTACGCATTGTTGAGTGATTTACAGAGAACCTACGGTTGGTGAGAGTAGGAATCAAGCAGGTGCCGAAGATGGTCTTGGAGTTGCGTACCGAGGTCTTTTGACTTAGGCTACGACGGGATCGCCCGTTACAGCGATAAGGTATAACATACACTATTTTGTATGCGTACTTGATAAGACTTATACTGTGAGGTATAAGTGAAAAAAGGTGGTATCACGAAGCTTACGCTCTCGTCCTTTAATGACATAGTTCATTAAAGGCGGGAGCTTTTTTATTTTTCATTCCTAGGAGGGATCATATGATTCACATTACAGATCTAACAAAAACTTTTATCAACGAAGGCAAAGAACTTAAAGTTCTTGATCATATTAATCTACATGTAGCAAAAAGAGATATCCTTGGCATCATAGGCATAAGTGGTGCAGGCAAGAGCACACTCCTACGCTGTATAGGTTGTCTCGAAGAGCCTACTTCAGGTTCTATCATTATCGACAACCAAGAAGTAGCCCACCTCTCACCAAAAGAAAAGATTGATTTCTACAAAGAACTAGGTACAGTCTTCCAAGGCTACAACCTTATGATGCAAAAGACCGTAGCCAAAAACATTGCACTTCCTCTAGAGATTAGTAAAGTACCTAAAGCAGAAATAGAAAGTCGTGTAAAAGAGCTCCTCACGTTGGTAGGCTTAGAAGATAAAGCAAATATCTATCCTTCTAAACTCAGCGGTGGACAAAAACAACGTGTTGCTATCGCAAGAGCACTGGCTAATCATCCAAAAATTCTACTTTGTGATGAGCCTACTTCTGCGCTAGATAGTCTGACAACACGTGCAATTCTTAATCTACTTAAAGACATCAATGAAAAACTTGGTGTAACCATTGTCATCATTACTCATGATATCGATGTTGTCAAAACAACTTGCAACAAAGTAGTAGTCCTTGATCAAAGTCAGCTTATCGAACAAGGCTTAACACAAGAGGTATTTGAAGCACCAAAAAGTCATATTACACAGCGATTCTTAGCTTAAGGAGGCACTTACAAATGTTTAACTCAGATTATACAACGCTACTTATCAAAGCAACTTTTGAAACTTTGTACATGACTACATTTTCCGTTGTATTTGCTTACATAATTGGCTTACCGCTTGGAATACTTGTAGTCCTCACTGATTCAAAAGGGATTATGCCTAACAAATGGATTCACACAGCCATTGGCTGGATCGTCAATATTGGTCGCTCTATTCCGTTCCTGATCTTGATGGTAGCACTTATTCCATTCACCAGATGGTTGGTTGGTTCCTCTATTGGGGCTACTGCAGCTATTGTGCCACTTGTAGTTGGCGCGGCGCCATTTGTTGCAAGACTCATTGAAACTTCTCTACTAGAACTTGACCAAAGTCTCATCGAGTCTGCACAGGCTATGGGCTGTAACAAATGGCAACTCATCTACAAAGTCATGTTACCAGAAGCCACACCATCTATCGTACGTGGTTTATCTATCACTACTATTACACTCATTGGCTACTCTGCTATTACAGGTACTATTGGTGCTGGTGGACTTGGAGATATCGCAATCCGTTATGGCTATCACCGTTATGAATATGGTGTCATGGTTGCAACAATTGTGATTCTTGTAATTCTCGTACAGCTTATTCAATTTTTATTTAATATCTTAGCAAACAAAATCGATAAAAAAGCGAACTAATCGTAAAAAAGGAGAGATTATTTATGAAAAAATTTATTAAATCATTAGCAATTACTTTAGTGGGTGCAACACTCTTAACTTCACTCGTAGGATGTGGGAGCTCAGATCAAACAGCACAATCTACAAATTCTAACCAAACTACTCTCAAAATAGGAGCTTCTGCTGTTCCACACGCTGAAATTCTTGAATTCGCCAAACCACTTCTTGCAGAAAAAGGAATCGATTTAAAAATTCAAGTTTTCACAGATTACATCCTTCCTAACACAGCACTTGATAGTGGTGAACTAGATGCAAACTTTTTCCAACATGGGCCTTACTTAGATGATTTTAATGCAAAGAATGGTACTAAGATTGTATCCGCAGGTGCGATCCACTTTGAGCCACTTGGTCTCTACCCAGGCAAGACAGCTTCAATCACTGATCTCAAAGAAGGTGCTTCAATCGCTATTCCTAGTGATGTCACAAACGAAGCAAGGGCTCTTGCACTCTTAGAAGCCGAGGGACTCATTACCCTCAATGAAGGCGCTGGGCTTTCTGCTACACCAAAAGATATCGCAGAAAATCCTCATAACATCAAGTTTGTAGAACTTGAAGCGGCTCAAGTACCACGTGCTCTTCCTGATGTAGACTTCGGCGTGGCAAATGGAAACTATGCACTTGAAGCAGATATTGCTGAAACGGTACTTGCAAGTGAATCAAAAGACTCTGAAGGCGCACAAACTTTTGCAAATATCATCGCAGTTCAAGAAGGTAAAGAAAATGATCCTACGATTAAAGTACTTCTTGAAGTCCTCCAAAGTGATGCTGTACGTACATTTATCAATGATACCTACAAAGGTCTCGTTGTCCCTATGTTCTAATTCATGTAAAACAAGAGCCTAGTAGATTGAATTCTACTAGGCTCTTGCCATGTTTTGAGGCATATCATACTTTCTCTTCCATATAGTCAGCTTTGCTTCTGATGAAGACTTTCTAGATTCTTCAAAGACAAGGTGAAAATCATCTTTATAATCCTCTATAATAGGAAGGTTCTCTTCTTGTCCTGTTATATAAATATATTCTGCCACATCTTTAAAGAGTCTATAAACCTCACTTCCCCCAATAATAAAGAGCTCTTCGCTCCCTACTGCATCTAACAACAACTTAACACTCTCAAACACTTCTACACCTTCTGGTATATAGTCTAGATCCCTTGTTAATACAATGTTCCGTCTTCCTGGAAGTGGTTTACCTATTTTCTCAAAAGTTTTTCTGCCCATCACAATTGTTTTCCCTAAAGTTTTGTCCGTCACGTAAGTTAGATTGGTGTCACTATACGTTGTCATAATCATCTTTACCACGGGCTTCACATCATTTCATTTAGAGTTCTACAACCTATTTCTATGATTTTTGAGCTTGTGATGAAACTTCATTTCTACCTCTGTCATCTCTTGTTCTTCTTTAATGCCTCTTACACGATAAAGATAAAATACAATCTGTCTTACACCAATTGGAATCGTAATCATCATCATCATGCACACACTATACTTAAAGGTTTGAAGAAGTGCTTCTTCCATCACAAATCCTCCTAATATAGTATTCATAAGTTCCAAACTTAGTGCAAAAACAAATCCTAGCCAACAGATTGTTTCTAAAAAAGTTTCAAAATGAAGTTCTTTAAGATAACTGTTTTGATGCTGATCTTTCACTTCCTCTTGCAACTGCCTCTCCGTCTCTACATCTTTCTTCTTAGACATCAATGACTTTAATACACGCTGTATACTCCTCGAAGGTGCAATCCATTGCAAAATGATATATCCTGCTAAAATGCCACATACTACAATTAATGTTCTATCATTAAAATAGTTAGCTATATTGTAAGCTCCAGGATCATTCACAAACAAAATACTATTAATACCCAAACTAACAAATAATAATGTGGTCCAGTAGACAAGCTTACTTGCCACGATACTCATACGCCGCTTAATCTGATGCTGCATCTTAAATACCAGTAGCCCAATGATTAGCAGTCCTAATTCTATTGCTAAAATCATACACCATCCTCCTCATTTGGTAACAATCTCGGATTCCAGTCCACGACTTTTTCATCCTCTTCTAGAAGGTTAAGCTGTACAATCTTTTGGCTAAGCCAGATCACAAACTTTGTTTTGAGAAGTACATATTTTTCATCAGTATCATCTACTACCCCGTTTTCCCTCACAATCTCACGTGCAGAAAGTATTGCCCCAAAATTGAACTGACAAATCACTGCCAAGAAACTATTGTACTGCCCAAGGTCCTTTAATGGACACCACATAGAATAACCACTTTCAAGTCCTTCTGGTAAGAGTTCAAATTGATCTAAGAATGCCGTCAGTCCTTCACTATCTTTATGGTGTGTCATCAGTGTCGTCAAAAGCAATTCCTCAATGGCTTCTTTTGATCTACCTACAACATCTTTATTTCTCTTTGCAAAAAGTACTGTTTTTTCACGTCCTTCAATCATAGCAAAGACTAATGTGAGCCCATCAATGAGCACTGCAAAGGCAAGACAGAACCACGCCATAGCTTTAACACTACTGTCTTCAATAAGATTCTTGATAGGCAAGACATATAAGTTATGCATCTGATACTCCGCTGAAGTCAAATCCACTTGTTCGTCTAAGCCTTCAATCTGATTGAGCAGATAAGCTGCACTCTTGATTTGAGATTGCATCTTTGTATATAGAAGCATCGCATCATTTTCATTCAGCACCACAGGCAACCCTGCATCTGTACCATTTACCTCTTTATAAACCTCTGCTTTTACTTGTTCTAGTGTCAGCATAATGCTTTGATCTTTTTGTTTGAGGATTCCAAAGTAATTCAGATCTTTTTTGAAATCTTTGAGTTCCAAGTTGCTCCCCAACTGAATCAGTTGTGAACTCAAATTAGTCAGTACAGTAGAAAAAGTATTGGCATCACCTTGCGCTGTTATGATAAATCCAATGCAATAGTCTTGTATAGCCATCAATTGCTTATCAAAGTCTTTCTCTTCCCCTGTAGGTGCAATAAGTTTGTACATACTCTGTACAAGCTTGTCTGTCTGTTCTTTTTGGGTTTGTGTCTCGATACGTCCTTTTATAAATTCGTCTTTTGATTTGCCGCCTAAAAGCGTACTCACTTCATTTTCATAAAGTTGATTCTTAAGGTCTGCATCCTGCTTAGTTGTATCTGTGATCATATTTCCAACTGCAGCATTGTACTTAGCCATATCTGCATAATACTGATCTAGATTATCACCATAGTTCTTGATATTAGGCTTAGAAAGTGCATTAGTCTGAGGATTAATCTTTCCTGTATCTACTTTTATGCCATCTATTGCTTCCATTAATTTATTGTTTTCTTTAACCTCTTTGACAAGTTTGGTATGACTTTGATCAAGTGCACCTACCATGTCAAATACGTATTGTTTCATATTATTCTCAGATTGATCGACCACAAGCTGATACTGATCCGATATATTCCCTTGAATTTGCTTATAGCGCTCCTCTAAATAATCTAAAGGCGAGTTAATATGATTATAAATCCCTATGTACGAAAAATAGGTAGAACATAGTGTTGCCATAATCAATACTACCGCTAACCAAGGCTTAAAATAACGTCTAATCATATGGCTCATACAAAATACAATCAACTGAATTGCCAATGCAAAGAGTAATGGTGCACTGAGCATCAGCGGTAGTTTGACACCACCAAAATAGACCTTACTGCCTTCAAAGGTTGTTGCTAATGAGATTAGCTGTAAAAAAACTGTAACGAGAACAATAAGCCAACCTAAAGTCCATTCATTAAAAACAGTTTCTGTTCCTTTATTTCCTTTTTTACTTAGCATCTTACTCATCCTCACTTTGTAAACTTCCCTCCTATTATAATTTTCAATTCTTACAAATCCCTGTATATATTTCTTAAGATTTCCTTAAGAAACTCACCTATTCCTTAAGCTTTATATCTTTTCCATTATATACCATTTTACATTAATTTGTCTTATTATTCTTGCAAATAAAAAAACATCTATTTCCCTAAAGAAATAGATGTTTTGACTAAGACACATACCACTGTTCTTGTGCCTCATACAAGCGACTATATTCACCCTTACATCTAAGCAATTCTTCATGATTTCCTAATTCAACGATCCGTCCTTCTTTCATTACAACAATCCGATCTGCAATCTTCGCAGAGCCTAATCGATGCGTAACGACGATACCTGTTTTTCCTTTTACCATCTGAGCAAAGTTCTGATAGATCCTTGTCTCTTCAATAGGGTCTATCGCTGCCGTTGGTTCATCTAATATAATCAACTCATGCGTGCGATAAAGTCCTCTTGCTAGCGCTACCCTTTGCCATTGTCCCCCTGATAAATCAATCCCATCGAATTCACGAGAAAGCATCGTATCGTAGCCATCTTTAAAGCACTCATTTTTGTTTTCTACCCCAGCAGCCTGGCATACCTGATCTAACGCCATTTGGTGTACTTCTTTACATCTATCACTAATTGTGATGTTATCTTGTAATGTAAGTTGATAGCGCTGATACTTTTGAAAAACCCCTGATATCTGATTTTTAATATCTAGGTTGCCATGATGTACTATCCCATGTTGCGGTTTATACAAACCTGTGATAATCCGAATCAAAGTGGACTTTCCTGATCCATTTTCTCCTACAATAGCAAGTGTTTCTCCTTTTTTAATGGTTAAGTCCACCTGGTCTAGTACCCTCTTATCAGTATTAGGATAGCTAAATGTAACGCCTTCTAATTTAATTGCTTCACCCTGTTCCTTTGATCCTTTAAAAGGCTCTCGCTCTTTTAAATCTAAAAAACTAATATAATTTTGCACTGTTCCAATTTGTTGTGCTAAACTTCCAAGATGTCTACAAATCACCTCTTCCATAATGTTGTACATCATCCCCACAGCATTAACTACTGCTGCAAAAGCACCTACTGTAATCTCTTGTTTCATAAGGGCATCAAACAGAAGATAAATGACACCTACGTAACCTAATATAGTCAAACACTTTAATCCTAACTCACATAAATCTGTTTTTAAGCTACTTCTAAAACTGAGCTTATTGAGCAATTTGAGTGTATCTACATACTGCTCTTTGAAATAGTTAAAACCACCTAATAAGCGTGTTTCCTTAAAGTACTCTCTACTTACTATGCATTCCTCATAGTAGCTATTTGCTCTCCTCAAAGGCGCTGAATCATCTTCTAATTTAGTAAATACCTTTGTCCTCAAAATCTGAGATGCTGCCGTAGGTAAAAAAACTAAAAGAATACCCCATGCTAATATAGGCTTTAAGCTAAATAAGTATGCTCCCATAAAAATATAATAGGGAATATAAAATGCCACGATCATTAAGATCATAAAAACAAACCATAAAGCATTACTCTTTCCCATTTCTGCCTTATTGATCGCATCTAATTTCTGAGGCTCTTCAAAATAGATAGGTTCTAAGCGTGCAATCTTACAATGAATATCTAAGCTCAACTTACCATCGGCTTTCCCAATCAAAATACTAGGCATAAAGTTAGCAAGTCCATTGAGGACTTGGCAAAGAATATTAACTAATCCCATCATAAGTAGACTCATTAATACCACTACAAATGTAGTATTTCCCTCTACAAGCTGTAGTGCACGATCAAAGAGCTGTTGCGTAGCCACCGTCGTTAGTCCCCATGAAAAAGCATGTAACACATTTAAAATCACTAGAAGTATAAGTAATATCGGCGCTACCTTAAATAATATAGGAAAGACCTTCATAAATACCTTTAATGTATTTTTCATTGATACCAACTCCTTTGACTTTCAAACATAGTGGCATAGATCCCTTCAAGACGCATCAGTGTTTCATGATTACCTTGCTCCGCCACTTTGCCTTCATTGATGACGATAATCTCATCGGCATGTTTACTTGCACCTAACCTATGCGTAATAGAAAGCGAAGATCTACCTTTTGTCACTTCATTAAACATATTATAGACAGTACTTTCTGCTACAGGGTCTAATGCAGCCGTTGGCTCATCTAAGATTACCATAGACGCATGGCTCACTAATGATCTTGCTATTGCCAAGCGTTGCCATTGTCCTCCAGATAAATCAACACCGCCCTCTTTGATCTTACCTAAATCAGTTTGTAGCCCCTTAGGTAGTTCCTTAACTTTATCAAGGAGTTCGATATGGTCTAGTGCAGCGCTCATCTCTTCTTGTGTGCACTGCATACCTGCACCCAGCAACACATTGTCTGCAACTGAGACTTGATACTTAGCAAAGTCTTGATAAACCACTGAAAAAATTGCCTTAATCTCTTCTAGTGTATAGTCCTTCAAGTTCTTATCGTTTAAAAAGATCTCACCTTCATACTGATCATACATTTTAGTTAATAATTTGGTTAATGTTGTTTTACCTGCTCCATTGAGACCTACCACTGCATAGCGTTTTTGAGCTTCCAGTACCAAGGAAAAATCTTTTAAAATATAACGTTGTGTTCCTGGATATTTAAAAGACACATTACAAAATGCTATTTTCTTAAAGTTAAAGTTTAACTTTAAGTCCTTCTCACCTAAAGCACCTTCTTGGAGCGTTAGCTTGCTAAACAAGCTCAGATCTTTCATATACTCCTCTTTATTCGCAATCTCTCGTACCACATAGGATAATTGCCAAGACATCATTTGGATTAAGTTAAATGCTGCAGTAACCAAACTCATAAACATTCCTATAGATAAAGTACCTTCATCCAATGGGAATAATAAGATTGCTACAATAACAAGGGAAATAAACACAGTAATGAGACTTGCACCTTTCATCCGTATGAAGTTCATTGCTTCAACCTTGAGATTGATCTTCCTTGCATGTTCAAATGCTTCATACCACTTTTGATTGACCTTTTCTGTATACCCAAATACACTTCTTTCTTCTACCATCTCTCTCCCCGTAAGGATATTCTTGAGGTAGTCTGCTTTTCTTGTGTATTTGGCTGCTTCTTTGAATGCTTCATAATCTGCTTTACCTGCACGTGCTGCAACAAACATCAGTGGAACTGTCACAAGCAGTATCAATACTGCCGCCCACCATACTTGCATCACCACCATCATAAATAATGACCCTATATTGACAACCATATTTAAAGCTTGCAAAAGTATTGAAAAACCACTCGCTAGCTTACCTACTGCATCATCACACACCCTCTTGATGAGATCCCAAGTATCATTCTCCTCAATATGTTGATAATGGAGTTGTGCCCTATGTGTCATCAGATCTACTTGGAAGCTTTCCTTTAATCTCATATTAAAGCGATTCGTTACGATATTCATAAGTGTCACTTGTATATTCATATAGGCAATGATCAATAATACACCGAGTAAGCACCTATAGATTTCTTGAATCTCTGCCTTGCCACCAAATATAGCAATCGCCGTATCTACAAACTGTGCTAATACGATAACCTGTGCCGCGGGTATAAGCCCACTTATTACTTCATTCAAAATTCTTATGATAGTCCAAAGAGGTGTTATTTTTAGCGGAATAACTATAAAATCTAGTAATGTATACCGTTTATCTTGCATAACCCTTTCCCCATTTCTTTTGATTGATCCACCTATCTTCGAATACTCACTCCTCCATCAGCAGTGATTTTACCAGTCACATCACCACAAGTAACATTACCATCTACTGTGATATTTCCACCCACATTTCCACACTCTACATTACCATCAGCTTTGACATTTCCACTTACTTCGCCACATGTCACATTGCCGTCTGCTGCAACATTTCCCCCAACACTCTCTGCCTTAATATTGCCATCAGCGCTTGCATTACCACGTACACCCGCACAAGTTAAGTTACCCCAACACTCTACATTTCCTACTTCACCATCATATACCACATTGATCGTCACGCCCTTGGCATATTCTTTCTCTGAAATGAGTTTATTGCCTTTCATCACGACAACCCTGAGTTTATCATCAGCAAATCGTGGTGTCTCTTGCTGTACTATACCACTACCCAAACTGCCCAAACTTTTGAGCATTTTTTCAGCTTCATCTGCATTAATCTTATTCTCTTTATAAAGTTCCAAAATCTTAGTTAACTTCATATCTGCCATTTCAATCTCCCCTTTTTCTCCATTATTTTTATAACTACCCTTTTTGACTTCTCCCGCTACAATCTTTCCTATTTGACAGCTTTCATCATATTCTAATAGGCCATCACATTCTATACGACCTACTTTACATCCTGCTCCTAGCTTAATCGTATGGGCTTTAATAACTTTAGACACCAGGTAATCCGCTTCGAGATGTGTACATTCGATCACATCAATACTACAGTGATCTTGGCTGACATTCCTCCCAATATAGGGGGCTACCAATGCTTGTAAACCTCTTGGCATTTGAACTTTGTTATCCATATTAACCATGTGTACTTTAACTACATCTCCATACATTTTCGCTATTGAACATATTCCTTCTATGGTGATATCATCTGCTGATATCTCACCCGTAGAGGTCAGTATCCCTTCACAAGAGATCTTAGAAGCTTCCAATTTGGCCCCCCTCACTTTGACCATACCTTCTATTCTAATTTCCCGAGCCTTTACATCTTTAAATATACGCGCTATTCCCTCACAAGAAAATTTTTCTGCTTGTACCCTTCCCTTTCCCTTATAAATCCCCCCTATAGTGAGCTCTTGGCATGTAATGTTTCCTTTGACCTTGCCAATTCCTTCGATGTTGATATTGTGGTATTCTCCACCTGAAATACTCCCTATTCCCTCTATCTTATTATCTCTTAACATACTCTTACCACCTCATTGACTATAGCTTTAGGTGAAATTGTAATAGCCCCCGAATACTCAACACGTTCGATAATACACAAATCACCGATTTCAACACTGATACCACTCACACTTTCAGCCTTTACATGGTCAATTTTGATCTCATCTCCTTCAATGGATTCAACTGACATGATGCTAACTTCTTGTTTTTCAACTTCCTCATACTGTTTTTTCAAATGTTTTTTAGCAATACTTTTTAAAAATTTATCAAACTCAAAAGCTTTTGTGATTTGTATATGTGTTCCTACTACCTGACCAATTTTCGAATCGGCTGATGGCCTTATATAGATTTTCTCTGCATTAAGTCCAGTACTCTCAATACGCCCAAAGCTATAAATACACTCCGCACTTATTTCATCTGTTATAGACAAGCTCCCACAGTTCACGATGTGCTTGATCTCGTGCTCAAAATCCATGTTGAGATCTGCATAATTCTCTAATATCTCTACTTTTACAAACCCATTAATTAAAGTATCTATTCGTTGATCGCCATTTCCTCTATTTGCTTTACCTACTTTATTGTCTGTAATGAGTCGCTGGCAAGTCATACACTCCGCCGTCAATACCCCTCGCATCGTCATACACTGTACTTCTGTTACCCCAGTTAAATTAGCTTCACCCACAGCACTCACATCTCCTAGGCTACTTTGATTTACTCTCAGACTGCCTGCTGCACGTACTTTCTTCACCTTACTCTTACATATATCTATCTCCCCAGCTCCATAAATTGCTCCAATTTCACCTTCATCTACGTGCACTTCACCTGCTGAAAAAATGTTTCTATACTTTCCCACTAGGCTTCTTTCACCTGCAACAATTGTACTACCCATATATATCCTCCCCTTAATAGGAATACCCCATATTTTCCATACCTGTAGTCATTTCCTTTTCTTCTTGGAACTTCAAGTTAAAGCTCTTACGATATTTCATCTTAATTTGGTTGGACAAATCATCAAGCCTAATTTCCTTGACAATACTGAAACGCCCATCAAAAAACACTTCTGCCTGCTCTCCATATAGCGTCGCATAGTAATCACTTGAACAATCAAATAATACAAATATATAACCTGTGGTCTTAATCTTTTCACAATACCCCTTGACCCCTTCAATCAGGTCGCTAATTTGGCCACGTTCAATCTCAACTTCTTTTTGTAAGCTAGATAGTGCAATCATGATCAAAATCTCTATATAGGAAAAACTGTCTTTTTGAAATCCCTGTACAAAAGCCGGAACCAGGTGATTCTCTATTTCTTCGATGATTAAAAGATCATCTGTTGTAAAATAGCGTTCACCTACCTCCGGAGAAAGCATCTTTGCAATCTCTTCTAGTGAATATTTATCCTTAAGCTCTTGAATGGCCCTAATACGACTTAAAATTTTTGATTTTGGAAAGAATGTTTCTTGCCCTGTAAAAGATGGTTGTTTGATAAACCAATCTTCAGGTATAAGACCCTCACGCTTCCACCTATAAAGTTGCCCATAGGAAATTCCCGTCTCTTTTAATAACTCTTTTTTTGATATGAGCATATTTGTCCTCCTTATGTAACAATGTTTTGTTCCATAGAATTACTATAGCAAAACATTGTTTTATTGTCAAATAATTTTAATAATTTCAGCATAACAAAAAAATTCCCCTAGAACAATCTAGGGGAATCCTTTTATTTAATCGCACCAATTATATAGTTGATGACAAAGAGCACCGTTACAATATACATGATTGGATGTACTTCTTTTGCTTTTCCTTTAACCATTTTAGTGATGCAATAGAAGATAAAACCAGTTGCAATCCCATTGGTAATACTATAAGAAAGTGGCATTAAAGCAACTGTCATAAATGCTGGTACACATACTTCTAAATCACTCCAATCAATCTTACTTAAAGATTCTACCATCAACACACCCACTACAATAAGTGCAGGTGCCGTTGCTGCAGCTGGCACAATCCCAATAAATGGACTAATAATAATGGAGCATAAAAATAATATACCGACTACAACCGCAGTAAGCCCTGTACGTCCACCTTGGCTAATCCCTGCAGCACTTTCCACATAAGTTGTTGTATTACTTGTTCCCAAAAGTGCACCTATTGATGTTGCCGTTGCATCTGCAAAGAGTGCTCTTTCAAGCTTTGAAGAAAAGTTTCCTTTGGAATTAAAGGATTCTTCGTCTTTTTCATCAAAGATCCCTGACTTACGTCCTGCACCAAGGAATGTTCCGATCGTATCAAAAGTATCTGTGAGTGAAAAAGCAAAGATAGTCGTAAAGACAATAAACAGCTTAGATGGATCTGCAAATAATCCTTTAAAATCAAGTTGGAAGAATGTTGGGGCAATACTTGGAATGGCATAATTAGTTGTACTAAAGTCTGGAAGTTGTGTAACACCCATTGGGATTGCTACCACTGTTGTGGCTAAGATCCCTATAAGGATCGCACTCTTTACATGCATTACAAGAAGGATAATGGTAATAAGAAGACCAATCAATGCCACGATTGCTATAGGATCTTTAAAGCTTCCTAAGGCTGGTACCACATCCTTGTAGATATTAGATGCATCACCTGCCATAAGCTCATTCACTTTTTCCCCTGTAAAGGTCAAGAAATGTGCTTGTTTTATGCCAATGTATGCAATAAATAGACCAATACCTGCTGAGATGGCATACTGCAATGTCTCCGGGATTGCTTTAATAATCATCTTTCTGATTTTAGTAACTGTAATTAGAATATTAATTAAACCACAAATAAATACCATCGCTAACGCCTCTTGCCAAGTAAAGCCAAATGCAAATACAACAGTGAATGTAAAGAATGCATTAAGTCCCATACCTGGTGCTTGAGCAAAAGGTACATTAGCTACAAACCCCATGACAAAAGTACCGATTGTTGCTGCAAACACAGTTGCCATAAAAACCGCGCCTTTATCCATGCCAGTTTGTGATAAAATGACCGGATTTACGAACAATATGTATGCCATAGTTAAGAATGTCGTAAAGCCTGCTAAAACTTCTGTCTTGATTGTTGTCCCATTTTCCTTAAGTTTAAAAAGCCTCTCCATATTTTCCTCTCCCTACGAAAACAGAATGATTTAATTAAATTCTATTAATTTGTTTGAATTTTTAAAACTTAAAAATGTCCTTTTTTCTATTTTCATGAGTTTGCCTGTCCTCAAATCTAGTTATGTATACTCTTTTGTTTATTTTTATAATCATATCTTACAATGCTCATTTTTTAGGATTATTTTATTGATATCACAGTACATGCACATCTTTTATGCTTTAGAGCCTATATATTTTTGCACAAAAGAAAGCACCAGAAAAAACATAGTTTTTTCTGGTGCTTAAGTTGTTGTAAAATTTCACTTCTCTATTATAAGCTTATCTACTACTTATAAGCAAATGTTTTCTATTCCCACCTCTATTATTTAATAATAAAAGAGTCCGCATAAGGTAAAGACTCTACCCATTTACAGAAGCTTCTCCACTCATCTAACTTGTGATTTCTTCTTGCAAAATATATACTTCTTAGATTTTCATAAGTCATTGTACATGTACGCATTTGGTTGTAGCTAGATGGTAAAAGTTGAATCATGCTGTACCAGTAAGTTTTGTCTTTTGTATCATTAAACTTTATACGTAACTCTTCTAATTGTTTATTCACAAGCTTCATCATCTCAAGTGTAGACTCATCCATTTGATCAAAACTAAAATCGCTCATTTCAAAAGGTTTACTGTGGATCTTGTGCATTGTACTTGTTGAGTTTGCCGTTGTACCTACTTTGTATGTATCATATTCTTTCCACCAGTATAATGGCGCTGTAATATCTACTGACACAAAAATTTGGCGTAAAAATTTACGATGATCACTTCCCGCGCGACATAACCTTTCTCCCAAGTCGAGGTCATTATCGCCTAAAATATATAACCCATCTTCATTATAATCACTATCACTGCGCCCCCAACTATTCATTGGATTACGCGCTCCCCTCATAGCGTTTTCAATGTTCATGACTTCATAGCGTTCTAACTTTATCATTATGTCGCTCCTTAATCTTATTTTTTATTTCTCTTATTATACCATAAATCGACACTTTGTCTTCATCGACAAAATATCTCCATTATTCTGCTCATGTCTACACACTTAAAAAATCCCTTATGTGCTATTAGGCGAGCATAAGGGATTCTTCTTAGAACCAATCTTCTTCTGTTAACTCATTTGTGTAAATATCTGTTGGGTCTACACCTAACTCAGTACACATTTCAAGATGATTATTGTAATGGTGTTTCAATAAATCTTCATAATAAGCATGTAATTTTGGCATACCATCACCTCCTACACACAGTATTTCTCATTGCAAGGCAAATATACATTCATTCTAGTTCCTCACTATAATAAATACCATATAAAGTACATATAATGCCGCAAGTAATGCCCCTTCATAACGCACGATTTTTTTCTTTGTAATGGCAAATAGATATGTCAATAGTGTGGTCATAAACATAAATGTCATATCCACAATAACACTACTTTCTATTGCTATTGGATGAATTACTGAAGACAGACCTAGGATCAAAAATACATTAAAGATGTTGGATCCAATCACGTTACCTAATGCAATGTCACTTTCTCCCTTACGTGCTGCTACGATAGAGGTCACAAGTTCTGGTAAGGATGTCCCTATAGCCACGATAGTTAGCCCGACTAGATTTTGGCTCATTCCAA
This sequence comes from Cellulosilyticaceae bacterium, assembly GCA_051650265.1. Lineage (GTDB taxonomy): Bacteria > Bacillota > Clostridia > Lachnospirales > Cellulosilyticaceae > JBOFEH01. Next base: position 21,086 of record JBOFIR010000060.1, on the reverse strand, counting down.
GTGTGAGTGCAATTGTTGTGGCAGAGTCTACTACAAGTTTTCCTCCGATCACAATTGCTGCAATACCTCCTAATGAGATAGGAATACTCTTTTTAAGCGGCATTACATCTGTTATTTCCTCTACCTGATCACGTGAAGTAAGTGCCAATTCAATCAGATAGTACATGAAGATTCCAAACATCACAAGTAAGATGAGACCATCTGATCGTGTAAGCATATTAGTTGCACCTGCGTGAAGTTTCACATCAAGTGATAAGATCAGCAAAACAACCGCTGCTAATATTGTAAAAGGAAACTCTTTTATAATAATTGACTTCTTTACTTTAAGTGGGCAAATCATTGCTGCGATCCCTATCACCAAAAGTAGGTTAAACATATTTGATCCCACTACATTTCCTATTGCTATCTCATTTTGCCCCTGTATTGCAGAAGTAACGCTGACTGCCACCTCTGGTGCACTTGTCCCAAATGCGACAATGGTAAGTCCAATAATGAGCGTTGGAATTCTGAGTGCTTTTGCAATAGATGATGCACCATCTACGAAAAAGTCAGCCCCCTTGATTAACAATACAAACCCAATAAGTAATAAAATATATTCCATCTTATTTTCTCCTTAGTTTCTTCTTAAATACTTTTATTTTGTCCTATTTATATCTAAAAAAACCTTCAGAAGTGTTGTCTTTTACTCCTGAAGGTTTTTATTAAATCTTATGCTTCATGTACATGTCTTACGGCAAATCCATGTGTCCCAAGTGTACTAATAAGCTTTTTAGGATCTTCTATATCTACCCTCAAGATAATCTCTCTTAAATTCATAACTTCCACGTCAATCTCTGCAATACTAATGATATTACCACCTTGCTTTGTAATAATATCTGCAAGTTTAGCAAGTTTGCCCTTTGTATCATGCGTTGTTACAGCGATTCGTGTATGACCAAATCCCAAGATCTTTGTGAATGTCTTAAATATTGTCTTGTGTGTGACAATTCCACTAAACTTACCTTTTTCTCCCACTACAGGAATAAACTGTAGATTTTCTTGGAGTAACACATTTGCAGGAACCTCTACAAGGTCACCCTCTTCTACATGTTTGATTTTAGTTTTCATAAAATCAGCAATAGGTCGGCTCAAGAAAGCTTCTTTGTCCCCATTTTCATTAAAATACTGCTCGAAAATATATTTCTTAGAAATAATCCCCACAAAATCATCGCCGTCAACAACAGGTAATGATAATAAATTGTGCGAATCAATAAGTGCGATGGTATCTCCTACTGTGTCCTGAAGTGCCACTTCAGTTAATTGACTTCTAGGAATCATAATGTGTTTAACTAACATGATTTCTCCCCCTCCTAGGTTTGTATACCTTTATTATACCATCTCAGGGAGATTTTGTATAAAATATTTTATTATTGATTTAATATTTAATTATATCCTTGAGCCACTCTAAAGTTTTTGAGCGTTCTTCTGTCACAGGTGCAATCACACCTAAAAGCTGATCCTTCTTAATCATTCTCTCTTCTATTGTGTCGCCGATTTGTACAAATTTTCCTGATTGAGGTGCTTTTTGGTAGCGTGTAACTATCTCTTTCTTACCAAATAACTTATAGATAATCTGTTCATAGGTAAGGAGTACATCATCTTTTTCTATAAGTGTACTCTCTTGTATGATCTGAAGGTATTTATTTTCTACTTCAAGGTACTTATATTTTCCTTTAACACCTAATTCAGATTTTAAGGTCACTGGACTAAACCAAATATAGTGGCTGAATGCTTCCTCTAGAGATTTATTGATACTTTCCTGCATTGTAATGTATTCACAAAGTGCCTCTATTGTAAGATGAATAACCGCTTCTTCCTCTTCTTCCTCCACCAGTACACCGTACTGGTCTAAGCAATAACGCTTCTCTAGGCATTCAAATACGACACCTTCTTGATAATCTTGGTGTGCCTGAACTACCTCTATTATGAGCTGTTCTAATCCACCTACATGCATACCCTCTGCAAGTTTGAAGTCTCCTTGGACTTCATATAAGTAGTTGTACATTAAAGGTCTATTAAAGTAGATTCTAACCTCGCTTCCTTTAAACTTTTTATAATTAAGAGGATAAATCATATACTCTAGAAACTCTCTAAGGTCACTGGTATCAAATACTTCCCAATAATCTTGTTTTTTGAATTTCACTTGTTTGATCTTTCCTTGATAGAAATCTCCAATAAATAATTTATAATCATTGATTAATAAAATCACTGTATCTTTCATGTTTATTCATCAAGTCCTCTCCAATAATCTTCTAGTGTTTGTAAGTCTACTTGTAAAGTCCCTTGGCATAAGTTTTGATTGCCACCACCTCTGCCTTGGAATAGGGTATTAAGCTGTTTACACCAATCTCTTATATCCATTGTCTGACTACCTAGTAGATATCTGAGTCCCTTTTCATCACTTCCAACCACAAGATATGCCTGACTTCCTCTTTCACACAACATACTACAGAGCTTACGTAGTTCATCTATAGTAAGGTCTTCTCTTACGATAAATGTCTCTGTATCTTTCACATACTGATCAGCTTGCTGCTCTAAGAGTTGCATTGTACGCTCTACAAGCTTTTGTTTGAAGGCATTACTTTCTTCTTTGATACGCAGCACACTCGCCACGACCTCTCCGGACTTTGCTGATAACAGCTGTGAGAGTTCCCCTAGCTGACTACATTTTTGCTGATAGTCCCTTAGTGCACGCCTACCACATAGCAGTGTGAGACGCATGCCACCTTTATACTTCTCAGCACTTACGGTCTTCAGTAGACCGATCTCTCCTGCTCCCCTTACGTGTGTGCCACAACAAGCACAGCAATCACAGTCCTCTACTGTGACTAATCTTACTTCACCCTTAAGTTCAATCTTTGAGCGGTATACTTGCTCTGCCAATTTATCCCCTTGATAGACTACAGCACTTATCGTCTTATTCTCACAAATTGCCTCATTGACCAACTGCTCTACATATGCCAATTGCTCTTTTGTAAGTTCCCCATCTAAGTCTGCTGTCATATACTGCTTACTAAGGTGAAAGCCTACATTATTGAATCCATAGAGCTTATTGATGATCCCTGATAAAATATGTTCGCCACTATGTTGTTGCATATAATCAAATCGGTTTTCAAAATCAATTTCTCCTATTACTTCTATCCCTATTTGTAAGGGCTGCTCTATGATATGATAAATTTTATCTTCTTCCTCATATACGCCTAATACAGCCAAGCCATTTAGTGTCCCAAGATCACATGGTTGCCCTCCACCACCTGGATAAAAGGCACTTTGATCTAATTCGACCCTATAATTTCCATCTATAGGTTCACAAGAACGTACATGGCCTTTGAATTTTTTCATATAACTATTTTTATAATAAAGTTTGTCTGTCATTTTTCTTCACCACCTATGTTGTATCTTAAAGATTGTTATCTTAAATGTCTACCTATTTACAAAAACTTCTAGTATACTATATCTAAAAGCTATTTTAAAATTTCGAGGTGATTATGCTATGAATGCAACCTATAATGAAGTATCCGCACTCATTACCAGTAAACGTTTTGAGCAAGCTGAAACATTACTCAATCAAATGACACTCCGTGATGATCGTTGGCACTATCTGTACAGCCTCATCCTTATGAAAAAATCTTGGTTCGAAGGCGCAAAAGAACATCTCCATCATGCTATCTCTATGAACCCTGACAATCCTACTTACCGCAAGACACTTGCTAAGCTCATGGGACGTGGACGCCACTATAGTTCGAGTTACTATCATAGACCACACTATAGACGTGGCTGTGGATGCTGTTGTTGTGACTGCTGTGATTGTGATATCAGTTGTTGTGATCTGATCTGCCTAGATTCATGCTGTGAATGTATGGGTGGCGATCTCATCTCTTGTATATAGGAGCCCGCATATGTTTGGATATGTGACACCCTACAAAGATGAATTAAAGGTACGCCAATTCGATGTCTTCAAAAGCTACTACTGCGGGCTTTGCCAACATATCAAGAAAGATTATGGTCAGCTTCCAAGGCTGACCTTAAACTACGATATGACTGCTCTCGGTTTATTACTCGACGGTCTAAGTCCTCACAAAACTTATATGCACCGCCGAATCTGTGCAACCCACCCTGGCAAGAAAAAGCAGATGATCATCAACAACGAAGCTCTTTCTTTCACAGGCTCTATGAATGTAGCTCTTGTCTACTACAAACTCTTAGATGATGTTCAAGATGATCAAGATCTCAAAAGTAAAGTACTTGCTACAGCCCTAATCCCTTATAAAGTTAAGTTTCCAGATGAGATTAAACCAATTCTTGAAATGATCGAAAAAAATCTAGCAAATCTCTATTCGCTAGAACAGTCCAAAAGCTTTAAGTCTTTAGACGAAGTCAGTCATCCATTTAGTTTGATTGTAGCCAATATACTCAAAATGTATCCTTATAAGCTTCATGAAGATAGTCCTGAACTCAGAGACAGACTCTTTGACTTTGGTTATGCTCTCGGTAAGTGGATCTACCTCATCGATGCACTTGATGATCTCAAAAAAGATATGCAACATCATAAGTTCAACCCAATCTTTACGCTCTATGGATATGAAGACCAAACATATGAAGCTCTTTTGGCAGATGTACAGGACAATATCACCTTCACACTACTCAACTGCGGTTCTACTTGCCAATCTACACTTCGTAAGCTTCCACTTAGACGCAACCGTGTCCTTCTCAAGAATATTGTTGAATTAGGTATGATGGATCAATTTACGAAAGTTACTGCAGCATGTAGCTGTAACTCTTGTCATCACAAAAGAGGTGAATAAATTTGTCTAGTAAGAACATAGCCCTTGGTGGTATATTAACAGCACTTACCCTAGTGCTCCTCTACTTAACACTCTTTATTCCGACTAATACACTCACACTACTAACACTTGCATCTTTTATGGTCCCTGTTGCACTGATGCGTGGCAACCTCAAAACAGCTGTACTTGTTTACATTTGTTCTAGCCTACTTGGTTTCATCTTTGTCCCAAGTTATGCTGTATTATATGTTATCTTCTTTGGATGTTATGGTATCGTAAAATATTTTATTGAACGCCAAGATCATTTCGTTCTAGAATGGTTTTTAAAACTACTTTTCTACAATGTCATTGTAATTGTCTTTTTTAAAACTTTCATAGCTCTATTTGATCCTGAATTTATCAATCGCATAGTAAACTTTGGAGAGCAACTATTACCTCAAGTCCCCTACATTGGGATCATCTTACTTTGGTTAGTCAGTCAAGTTGTTTTCATAGTTTTTGATTACGCACTTACTTTACTTGTAGATTTATACTACAAGTATTTTGGCAAATTATAAAGGACCCTTCTCGGGTCCTTTTACTTTTCACAATTAAAATAACATGCCGCTGCAATATATCCCTGCGTAAAAAGATATTGATACTGCTCGTCACCCGGCTTAATGTCAAAGTTTAATGCCGACACTTTCCCTGTGTAAATGGGTATACTTCGTGCCATATCCTCAGGTTTACTACGATAAACACGCTTTTGCACACCTGTCGCAGCACTAATCACACTCCCTATAAAATCAACGAGATTCTTTATTGGGTCTGGTTCACGCCCACTAATCAATATGCCCCCTAATGTCCTAGCAATTTTACCCTCTCGGTCAAATAAACCTATGGGATAATTCCATAATAATCCCCCATCTACAAAAAGATTATTCTCACTAAGTTCTTTCGCTTCCTCATCAAACTTTACAGATTCAAAATATAAAGGAATAGACATAGATATTCTCACAGCTTGCGCCACTTCAAACTGAGGTGTTGTCTCATAAGAAAATACACTTTCTATATGATTACTGATATCTGTTCCAACAATATAGAGTTCTTTAAAGGGCCTTTTCCCCTTATGAATTTCAGGGTTTCTAAAATCTTCAAACGTATAAGGTGGCGCTTTTTTACTTACATCAAATTGGCTAGCAATCTGCAGTTTAATCCATTCATAAAAATAGGCAGATGAATACCAACCGTATTTTGTAACAAGTCTATAAATACAATCTATATTATTCATAGGGTTTTTAAAAGCGCGCTCCTCTTGGTCATCTCCTGATGCCATCTGATTAGGCACCTCTATCTGTTTGAGAAATTCCTCAATGCCTGCTACATTTGTCTTGTCTTTCGTGGCAGGTACTTTTTTATAATCTAGTGAATCTGCTATACGCCTCATATCATCAAAAGGCAGATTAAAACTTGTAATACATGCTGTAATCGCACCTGCCGAAGTACCTGCTACACGTTTGATATCCGCCAAAATAGCATTTTCATCTAAAAACTTGAGCATTCCTAGATAGGCTGTACCTAGTACGCCTCCACCTTCAAACACGAGGTTTTTAATCCCTTCTTGCATCTTATTCACTTCCTTACTTAATGCCTTACTTTAACTATATTCCTACAACATGAACAAATATGCACTTCCCATCTATTCCTCTTATCACACCAAAAAAGCTCATTCCTCTTAAAAGAATGAGCTTTTTGCTTTATTTTGCTAACAAGATCCGATCATTATCCAGTGCTTTATGACTAGCTACTTTAAACTGTTCAAGTAATTCATTAACTGTCAAGTTTGCTCTTACCTCTCCCTTGAGATCTAGTACAATGGTGCCATCGTCCATCATAATTGTACGATTTCCTAAGCTCAAGGCAGAGTGGATATTGTGTGTAATCATCATTGTTGTAATCTGATGCGCGCCTACAATCTCCTGTGTAATACGCAATACTTTCTCCGCTGTTGTAGGATCAAGCGCCGCTGTATGTTCATCAAGTAATAACAGCTTCGGTACAACTAAAGTACTCATAAGTAATGTAACAGCTTGCCTTTGGCCACCTGATAGTAGCCCCATCTTGGTCTTCATACGATCCTCTAGTCCGAGGTCTAGCTCTGACAAGCGTTCTCTAAAGAAGTTCTTATCCTTGCTACTGAGTCCAAAGCTCATACGTCTATTGGTACTTCTCAGATAAGATAATGCTAGATTTTCTTCTATTGTCATAGATGGTGCTGTTCCTTTGAGTGGATCTTGAAAAAGCCTCCCAATCATCTTTGCACGTTTATACTCAGCCATATACGTAATGTCTTTGTCATCTAAAACAATACACCCTTCATCACCATAGCAACTTCCTGCAATTAAGTTGAAAAGTGTAGATTTACCTGCACCATTTGATCCAATAACTGTGACAAAATCTCCTGTTTCAAGATGTAAATTTATATTATTCATTGCTTTTCGTGCATTCACTGTTCCTGAATGAAATGTCTTAGAGAGATTACTGATGTGTAACATATTTGCCACCTCTTTTCTTCTTATACGCAAACTGAATATTTTCTTTGATAGTTGGTGCAGAAATGGCTAGTGCCACAATCACAGCTGAGACTAACTTCATACTCGATGTAGAAATATTTAGATCGAGTGCAATGGCGATAATCCATCTATAAATAATTGAACCAAGTACCACTGCCAATGCGTGCACAATAATCACGTTGCGCTTAAAAAGTAGTTCACCAAGCTTCCCAAAAATGATCTCTCCAATAATCAATGAGGCAAGCCCAATAACTACCATACCGATTCCCATACTCGCATCTGCAAATAACTGATGTTGCGCAAGAAGTGCACCTGAAAGACCAACCAAACTATTGGCTAAAGCTAACCCTAATATCTTCATGAGATCTACGTTGATAGATGATGCACTTACCATCGCTTCATTGTCCCCTGTAGCACGAATCGCAAGCCCCAGTTGTGTATGAAGGAATACACCTAACCCAATAACAACAACTACTACAATCCCACCTGCTAGCGCAAAGGTAGCCCCACGGTCACCTAACTTGGTAGCGACTATCGTAAACAATGTATCATTTCCTAATAATGGCACATTTGGTTTGCCACTCATTACCATAAGATTGATAGAGTATAATCCTGTCATAGTTAATATTCCTGCTAATATCGGTTGCACTTTGAGCTTCGTCTGAAGTAGCGCTGTGACAACACCTGCTAAGGCACCCGCTCCAATCCCACAAACTATCCCCAGTACAGGATGCCCACTTATAGTAAGTACTGCAGAAACTGCAGCGCCAAGTGTAAAACTCCCATCTACTGTTAAATCTGGTATATCTAGAATTCTATAAGATACAAATAATCCAAGTGTCATCAGTCCATAGATTAAGCCCAATTGAACTGCTGTCATAAATGCTCCCATGCTCATGCTTTGATTCCCCCTATTTATTCAACGATTAAAGCACCTTCTGCACTTTCAGGCGCACCTATTGCTTTTGCTGTTGTTTTATTAATCACCTTCTGGAATTGATCTAATGTTGCTACTGGGATCTCACTAATTGATTTACCTCTCAACACATCATTCACCATCTCAGCAGTCTTCTTACCAAGATCCTCATAGTTAATGCCTACAGTAGCATAGCCACCATCTGCTACCATGGAATCTGCTCCTACATAAACAGGTTTTCCAGCCTTCTTACCCACAGTCGCGAGCACAGGCATTGCTGAAGCAATTGTATTATCAATCGGTGTATAGATTGCATCTACTTTACCAATAAGCGTTTCTGCTGCTTGTTGAAGTTCTGATGTGTTGGTAATAGTCATCTCTTCATATTCAAAGCCATCTTTTGCTGCAATTTTCTTCGCTTCATCGATGACAGATTTTGAATTGGCTTCACTTGCAGTATAGAGGAAACCTATTTTCTTTACATTTGGTGTAAGGTCTTTTGCAAGATCAAATACTTGATCTACCGGAATCGCATCGGATGTCCCTGTAATATTAGCTGCCGGATGCGCTGGATCTGCTACTAACTTTGCTGCTACAGGGTCAGTTACTGCTGAGAAAATAATTGGGATATCCTTAGTTGCTGCTGCAGCTGCCTGTGCAGATGGTGTTGCAATCGCTATAATCAAATCTACCTTATCATTCACGAACTTCTGACAAATGGAATTCAAATTAGATTGATCGCCTTGCGCATTTTGATAATTAATATTTAGATTCTCACCAACTTTATATCCTAAAGTTGCAAGTTCTCCTACTATGCTCTCTCTAATAGTATCCAAGCTAGGATGCTCTACAATCTGTACAATCCCAATGCTTAAACCTGTTTCTTCTTCACCTGTACACCCTACAAATATTCCTACTAACAATACAATCACTAACAATAAACCGACTTTTCTTTTCATAACTTCATCTCCTTATAATTTTAATTTTCAAATATAAGGTTGGCATGATATGGTGTTTTTTGGCAAATAAAAAAACACCTATCCTTATGCAAGGACAGATGTATATCTGCGGTACCACCTTGTTTGATATAGCACGAGCTATACCCACCTCTACCAGAATGCCAACACATTCCTGACCTCATAACGCTAGTCTTGCGTCGAAAGATACTTTAGCTTCACGCTATTTCCCCTCGCCCTCTAGGGCCCATTTGTCCGATTCGCTTCTCTGCTAGGTTCTCAGCATCCCTAACTCTCTGTGAGCGCGTCTTCGGTTTTATTCCCCTATCAACGGTTTCTATATAACTTTTTTATCATTATATGCTATCCTGTATTAATTGTCAAAATAATTTTTAATTATTCTCTCAAATTATTTCCACTTTATCCAATACACACCTTGACTTTTTTTGCATTAAGGTTGTCATATTGCAAAGTATATGTTATATATGGATTATTACACTCTAAGGAGGCACGAATTTGACTAAAATAGCACTAATAACTGATAGCAGTTGTGATTTAACTTTTAATGATTTAGAAAAACATGATATTATTCAGTTTCCAATTCGTATTATTTATAAAGATAGAGAATATCTTGATAAAGTTGAGATCAGCTCTGAACAAATGTATGCACAGCTTAGTGAAGAAGTACCATCTACTTCTCTTCCTGATATGCATTACTGTGAAAACATCCTCAAAGACCTTATTGATCAAGGTTATACAGATGCTATTGTCGTAAACGTATCAACTGCCTTATCTGGTACTCAAAACAGTATTAGACTTTTAGCCGAACAGTTTCCTGAATTAAACTTCCACTTTTTTGATACAAAAACACTCGGCTACCCTCAAGGGGTAATCGCTATGGAAGCATCAAAACTTATTAAAAAAGATTTATCTTGTACACAAATCCTAGCACAACTTGAAGAAGTTCGTCAAAATGTCAAAGGATTTATAGCTATCGAAACGCTCGAATATCTCATTAAAGGTGGTCGTATTGGCAAAGTTGCCGGAACAGTAGGCGAACTTTTACATATCAGACCAATCATTTCATCAAACGATGAAGGTATTCTTTATAGCTATACGAAAGCACGTGGTAAAAAACAAGTCTTTACCAAACTTCGTAATACTCTAATGGAATTTTTAGATGCATCACCTTGCCGTGTATGGATCCTTCAAGGAGATGCAAAAGCTGAGGCTGAGTCTTTCCTAGAAAGTATCAAAGATCATCCAAATCTCACAGAAATTTCACTCGAAACAGTAGGTGCTGCTATGGGTATTCATACCGGTCCAGGTGTTGTAGGGTTTGCTATTCTAACAAAATAATTCCATTATAAAAGACTGTATACCTCAGGTACACAGTCTTTTTGTTATTCTGTCTCAATTGCAGCTACTGGGCAGCCGTCTCTTGCATCTTCAGCTTGCTCTTCTACATTTTCTGGTACTTCATCATCAATAGCCACTGCTAAACCATCATCATCCATATTAAATACTTCAGGACAAGTCGCTGCACACAATCCACATCCGATACAAGTATCTTTGTCTACTACTGCTTTCATTTTCTAGGCCTCCTACTATAAATGATTACTTACACTATTATTACCTTCTTGGTTTATGTTATTCATATAGATTGCTATATATACCATATTCATACGCTTTGTACTCAAACTTATAATACCATATGCATAAAAAAATACCCTGAGAAAATAAATACAAAGTTCCATCCCGTAATCCCTATAACCGAGTAAATTGTAAACTTCATAAAATTAGTTTGAAATACTCCTGCAACAAGTGATATTAAAGTTCTTGCAACAGGGATAAGCCTACTTATTATAATTCCCCGATCACCATATCGTTCTGTATAGTAATTGGCCTTATCAATAGACTTCGTCAATTTAGGATAACGCCGACATAACTTATCAATAGCTGGCCCACCCAATTTAAATCCTACAAAATATAAGCTATAACTTCCTAGAAGGCCCGCTATAACCGATACAACAAGTGCTACACCAAAATTATATCCTGACGTTCGTACCAAAATCCCTGCCGCGGGCATAATAATCCCTGCTGGTAACCCTGGCAAATTCAGATACTCTAAATAAACAATAATAAATAAGAACCACATGCCATATTTTGAAAAGTAATCGAGTACCACTTGCATATTGTTCATAGCCTACCTCCTACTATTTTTTCGTCTGTAAAGTCACCTCTACATGACCAATACCAAAGAGATTTTGAACAGCAACTTTCTGCCCTTCTAGATCAAGTACAACTTTTTCCTTACTCTTCTTAACATCTTCAATACTTGTTATAATCTCATCATATCCTTGTGATTTACGAATCACCGAGATCTCTTCATCTCTTTTTGCAATTTCCTGCTTATTTGCCTGAACTTTGTTCACACAGCTTTGTACTTCTGATTCTAATCTCTGTATACGACCTAAGTCATCGCTAGAGAGTTCAACGAAATAAGGTATACCTGAGTTGTGCGTACCTTTGTTATACACCTTGAAATCATATACCCCCTGCTTACTAATATGCGTATTTGTTACTTTAATCACTACTTTTTCATTTGTAGGCTTGTAGGTATCAAAGAACCAACTTTTTTCTGGAATAGAGGCTTCATACTGACCATCCCCATAGAAATCCATCACATAGAGCTTAATGACTTGATACTGGCTTTCTCTGTCTAGCTCTTCTCTTTTCTGCGCGAGTTGTTTATCAAGTTCAACCTTTTCGTTTACATATTTCTCTTTCTCTAATGTAATACCATTAGTCTGAACATCAATTTTATCCTTCATATTCATTAAATCAACTTCTTGTGCTTCAAGTTGTTTGTAACGTGTTCTGAGCTGCACGACACTTGCATAGCTATTGTTAAATCCTGCATACTGCTCTGTTGTAACAACATTATACTTTTGAAGAATATTTACCCACACTTCTAAGTCATCAATTTGAACTGGCTTAGTCTTAAGTTCTGCAAATAAATTATTCTTAATCGCTTCAGGTTCAATATTTCCTAATAAGCGTAGTGCAAGGCTATTAGCATCTCCTTCATGAGGAAAACTCATGAGATCATACACACTGAACTTAAATTTATCAAGCGGTAGCTTCTTGCCATAGGCAGAACTCATATGATACAGCTCTTTAACAACAGTTTGTGTAAGCTTTGGATTTTCCCCAAAATACTGGTTCAAAATACGCTCAAAAGTTCCCATATCCATACGCTTAAAGTAATTTTTATAGTCTTGAGGAATTGTTTCAAGTGTGCTTACCACACCTAACAATGCTTTATTATCCCTCATAAAAATCCCCTTTTGATTATACGCTCTCAAAATCGCCTGTCTTCTGAGCTCCTCAAAGCTTAGAAAGTTTTTTTCTAAGAAAGTCGTACTTGTTTCTGATAAATCTTTTACTAAGTAATCTAACCCTAGGTTAACATAAAGTCTCTTTTGCATTTCTGGATTTCTTGCATCCTTAGAAATGACATTAATCACCTTTTGCGGATTTTGTGTCATACTGTAATAAGTGACTTGAATTAGCCCTATATTTACAAGGAGTAACACAATAATAAGTAGTCCAATACCACTACCTATGAGAATCTTTTTATTTTTTTCCTCTAACATATTCCTCTCCTTCCTCCATATCTGTGTTTATTATAGCAAAATATTGTTTTTTTAGACATATAATTTAAAATCTTGATTTAATGGTTGCATTTTTTTTGAATCTTTTGTATGATAGTGACTAACCAAATACCGGTAGACGCTTTGCAGAAGAGTGATCACAAAGGATCCCCCGAAGGAGTAACGCTCTCAGGGACTTAATTTTCTTAAGTAGGACTGCATCGCCGACGGAACTCTGGAGAGACTCATTTATTTGAGCGCCGAAGGGGCAAGGCTTAACTTTGTTAAGCTCAATCTCTCAGGCAAAAGGACAGGGTATTCCCTATCCCTTTTTCAGAGATTTGAAAAAATCAATGTTAAGGAGATATCATTATGAATCCAAATCAGATCGCTACTCAGATCAACAATCTTGTATGGGGGTGGCCTTTATTAGTGTTGCTATTAGGCACCGGTTTGCTCCTCACGTTTAGGCTTGGACTAATCCAAGTATTCAAACTTCCACAAGCTATTAAGCTTATTTTTACCGCAGAAAATCAAGGAAAAGGTGACATCAACAGTTTTGGTGCGCTTTGCACAGCACTTGCTGCTACTGTAGGTACCGGTAATATTGTCGGTGTTGCGACAGCACTCGCTGCAGGCGGGCCAGGTGCACTCTTTTGGATGTGGGTCGCTGCCTTTTTAGGTATGGCAACCAAATACGCCGAAGGTGTTCTTGCAATCAAATACCGTACAGTCGATGCGCGTGGTGAAATGTCCGGCGGGCCGATGTACTATATTGTCAATGGACTTGGGCCAAAGTTTAAACCGCTTGCTATCTTCTTTGCATTTAGTGGTGTACTCGTTGCCTTACTTGGCATTGGTACCTTTGCGCAGGTCAATGCAATTACAAGTAGTCTCAACGACCTTTTTGGCATTTCTCCAAAAGTACTTTCTATCGTTGTTGCGATAATTGTAGCTGTCATCGTTATGGGGGGAATCAAAAGTATTTCTAAGGTTTCCACTACAATCGTACCTTTTATGGCTAGCTTTTATATTTTAGCTTGTGTCATTATTCTTGCTGTATCTTATAAGCAAATTCCAGCAGCACTCCAAACAATCTTTACAAGTGCTTTTACAGGTCATGCCGCTCTTGGTGGTTTTGCGGGTGCAATGATGAAAGATGCACTCAGTAAAGGTGTTGCACGTGGTGTTTTCTCAAATGAATCAGGTCTTGGAAGTGCACCTATTGCTGCAGCTGCTGCAAAGACCCATTGGCCAGCCGAACAAGGACTCATCTCTATGACAGGAACTTTCATAGATAGTATGATCATCTGTACACTAACAGGTTTAACACTTGTTATCACAGGTGTTTGGAACTCAGGTATTACTGAGACCCTTATGACACAATCTGCTTTTGCATCCTTATTTGGGCAAGTAGGCGGTATGGCACTTTCACTCTGTCTTGTACTTTTTGCCTTTACCACTATACTAGGTTGGAACTACTATGGCGAACGTTGCACTGAATATCTTTGGGGTATCAAGGCAATTATGCCTTATCGCATTGTCTTTGTACTTATGGTAGCTTTAGGTGGCTTCCTACAGATTCAGCTTATCTGGACAATTGCCGATATCGTCAATGGACTTATGGCTTTCCCAAATCTTATTGCTTTGGTAGGTCTTTCCCACGTAGTCGTTGCTGAAACAAATGCTTATTTTAATAGATCTATTACCGATCAGGTTGAGCATCAATTACCTGTTGGTACATATCAAAACGAGTCTTGCAATTCATAGACTCATACTACAAACAAAGAGGTGCACAGTAATATTACTGTGCACCTCTTTGTTTGTAGTATTTCCTATTATAATACCTTTTTTCTTATCCACTAATCTTCCTCATGATCTACTCTTTTTTTGAGCATACTATATCATTAAAAGATTTTTAATTAGTTATGTTAATTCTGTTGCATTTTATTCATACACCTATTATAATAACTTATGCATAAATATTTATTTTATAATGTTTTTATTCAAAACTTATTCACACATTAAAAGTCTATAACTACTTTATATACAAAGGAGAATGTATTATGTCACAAAACAATCAAATCAAACTGAATAAATATACATTTATTGACAAATTAAAATTCATTATTCCTTCTCTTATAGGTGTCTTTTTATTTATGTTACCTATTCAAAGAGATGGACAAGTTACAATTCCTATTGCAGTACTCTCTGGAGGACTTCAAGATGTACTTGCTGAGGCTTTACCAATTACACTTGCATTCATCGTTTGTTTAAGTCTTGTAGGAACACTTATTTACAAAATTTTAAAACCAAATTTCATGATAAAAAGTGAATTTCTAACAACACTTTTCAATGTATCTCCAATTTGGTTTGTTGTACGTATTTTAGCAACCTGCTTCATCTTAGCTACTGTACTTGGCAAAGGTCCAGAAGCAATTATCTCTGGCAATACAGGTGGCCTGATCTTATTTGATCTTTTACCAATCTTATTCTCAGTCTTCTTCTTTGCAGGTCTATTCTTACCACTTCTTTTAAACTTCGGATTACTAGAATTTGTAGGCTCATTATTTGTTAAGATTATGCGCCCTGTATTCAAACTTCCAGGACGTTCTGCAATTGACTGTATGACATCTTGGTTAGGTGATGGTACGATCGGTGTTTTACTTACAAGCAAGCAGTTCGAACAAGGACTTTATACAAAAAG
Organism: Cellulosilyticaceae bacterium; assembly: GCA_051650265.1. Classification (GTDB taxonomy): domain Bacteria; phylum Bacillota; class Clostridia; order Lachnospirales; family Cellulosilyticaceae; genus JBOFEH01. The sequence continues at coordinate 5,476 of JBOFIR010000060.1, read as the reverse complement.
AGAAGCTTCTATCATTGGTACATCATTCTCTTTAGTATCTGTAACTTTTACACTTGTTATCATCGATACAGTAGGACTTGGGCATATGTTCATTCCATTCTACTTAACAGTATCTTTCGCTTGTATCATTGCAGCTATTTTACTTCCTAAATTTGGTCCTCTTTCAAAAAAAGAAGATGTCCTAATCGATGGTAGCGCGCCTACATTAGACGAAAGTATTCCTGCTGGTTTCAATAGTTTCTCATACGGAGTAGAAAAAGCTTTAGATAAGGCACACAAACAAAATATTATCCGTTGTATCTTTATTGATGGCTTCAAAAACGTTATTGATATGTGGTTTGCTGTTATTCCAATTGTTATGGCAGTTGGAACAGTTGCACTAATGATTGCAGAATTCACGCCTGTATTTAAGATTCTAGGATTACCTTTCTTCCCACTTCTTGCAATACTAGGAGTGCCAGAAGCACTTGCTGCTTCAAGTACATTGATGGCTGGTTTTGCCGATATGCTTCTACCATCTATTCTTGCATCAGGAATTGAAAGTGAGATGACACGTTTCGTAGTAGCTTGTGTATCTGTTTCACAGCTTATCTACTTATCAGAAGTTGGTGCTCTTCTTCTTGGATCAAAGATTCCAGTATCTTTAAAAGAACTTTTCTTCATCTTTATCCAACGTACAATCATCACACTTCCAATCATTGCAGTCATTGCACATTTATTATTTTAAATTGAAAATATAACAAAAAAGTAGTAGCCCACCATTGTGAGGGGGCTACTACTTTTTTGTTATATTTGATAGAGTGCAGAGGCACACATAAGTTCCATGCCATGTTGTGACAGTGTTGTAATTGTCTTCTCACAATCCTCTGTTCTTAAAATAATCGAAGCATCATCTCCAACTGAAAAAGCATACATATACTCAATACTAATATGCGCTTCTGCAAGGTATGTTAACATCCTTTTAAGCCCACCTGGTGTATTCGGTACTTTACAGCAAATTACAGGTGTTTTTTGTACCGAAAAATCATGTTCCTTCAATAATCTAAGTGCTTCATTTGGGTCACTTACAATAAGTCTTACGATCCCATAATCAGATGTATCTGCAATAGATAGCGCAGATACATTAATCTCTGCATCACCTAAAATCTGCATCACTTCATATAATCTTCCAGATTTATTTTCTACGAATACGGAAAGTTGCTCTATAATCATTTTTCTCAAATCCTCCTCTTATCAATAATACGTTTTGCTTTTCCTTCACTACGCTCAATCGTCTTGGGCTCTACAAGTTTTACTTTAACTTGAATCCCTAATACGCTTTGTATTTCATTCGTAATTTTCTTTTCTATCTCCTTCATATGACGCATACCATCTACAAAAGTAATACCCTCTTTTCCTTCAACCCATACCTCAAGTGTATCAAGGTTATTGATACGATCTACAATCAAAATATAATGTGGTGCAGTCTCTCCTAATGTAAGTAGTACACTCTCGATCTGAGATGGAAAAACGTTTACCCCTCTTATAATAAGCATATCATCACTTCTACCTGTACACTTCTTCATACGCATCGTTGTTCGTCCACACCCGCAACTTCCTTGAACAAGGCTTGTGATATCACGTGTGCGATATCTTAGTAATGGAAATGCCTTTTTGGTAACAGTAGTAAATACAAGCTCGCCTTCCTCACCCATAGGTAATTGACTCAGTGTATCTACACTTACAATCTCAGGGATAAAGTGATCCTCATTGATATGTAAATGGTTCTTATGTATACATTCAAATGCTACCCCAGGTCCAACAATCTCACTGAGTCCATAACTATCATACGCTTTGATTCCAAGCATGCCTTCTATCTCATCCCTCATCTCGTGAGTCCATGGTTCGCCGCCCAAAGGTGCAAACCTTAATTTAAGTTCTGTAGGATCTATCCCCATAGATTTGATTGTCTCACCTAAGTAGAGTGCATATGATGGCGTAGTAACCAGTACTGTCGAACCAAATTCCCTCATGATTTGAATCTGCTTCTTGGTATTTCCAGAAGATATTGGCACGATAGTCGCACCTAGTGTTTCAGCACCATAGTGAAACCCAAGTCCACCTGTAAAAAAGCCATATCCTAAAGCATCCTGTATAATATCCTCATCATGCCCCCCCATAGCCGCATACAGTCTTGCCATACAGTGACTCCACATCTCAATATCTTTCTTTGTATAACCCACCACAGTTGGCTGCCCCGTTGTACCAGATGATGCATGAACTCTTATAACTTCTTTCATAGGTACAGCAAACATACCATATGGATAGTTATCTCTCAAATCCTGTTTTGTGGTGAAGGGTAACTTCCCTAAATCATCTACACTTTGGATATCTCCTATCTCTATGCCTATTGCATCCATTTTCGTCCTATAGAACGGAACATTTTCATAGACATGATTGACAGTTTTGATCAATCGTTTACTCTGCACTTGATGCATCTCATCTCTTGATAAGGTTTCTTCTCTTCCCCATATCACCTTGATTCACCCTCCACACTTTTATTTTCGACGATCTACTATACGTTTCGCTTTACCTTCACTACGTTCAATTGATTTTGGCTCTACAAGTTTTACTTTAACATGCAGACCTAATAAGCTGAATAATTCAGCTGTAATATGCTTTTCAATGCGTTCTAAAGACTTAATCTGATCTGTTAAGTATTCAGGTTTTACTTCAACCCATACTTCAAGTGTATCAAGATTATTAAGGCGATCCACCATGATGAGGTAATGCGGCGCAACCTCCGTCACCTTACATAAGATACTTTCAATCTGAGATGGGAATACATTTACTCCCCTAATAATCAACATGTCATCACTTCTACCTGTTACTTTATCCATACGTGTTAATGTTCTTCCACAAGAACACTTTCCTGTATGCAGTTTTGTAATATCACGTGTACGGTATCTGAGCAGTGGTAAAGCTTCCTTCGTCACCATTGTAAATACCAGTTCTCCATCTTGCCCTTCAGGTAATACTTCAAGTGTCTGTGGATTGATAATTTCTGGTATGAAGTGATCATCATTAATATGCATACCATATCTACCCTGACATTCAAACGCCACACCAGGTCCAAGTACTTCGCTCAACCCATAGATATCCATCGCATTAATTCCCAATAAACTCTCTATCTGCTCTCGCATCTCATCCGTCCAAGGCTCAGCTCCAAATATCCCTGTTCTAAGAGATGTACTCCTAGGATCAATTCCCATACTCTTCATTGTCTCACCTATGTATAACGCATATGAAGGCGTACACATCAATACTGTCGATCCAAATTCTTGAATCAGCTGAATTTGCTTCTTTGTATTCCCACCAGAAATGGGTACAACTGCAGCCCCAAGATGTTCCGCTCCATAGTGAGCACCTAATCCACCCGTAAAAAGTCCGTAACCATATGCCACTTGTACAATGTCTTTTTTGCTTACACCCATAGCTACCAGTGTTCTTGCAATCATATCTTTCCACATATCTATATCATTTTGTGTGTAACCAACCACTGTAGGTTGGCCCGTTGTCCCTGAAGATGCATGAATACGTACAACTTCTTCCATAGGCGCTGCAAATAATCCATACGGATAGTGATCTCTTAAATCTTGTTTTGTTGTAAATGGTAATTTACCCAGATCATCTACTCCTTTAATATCCCCAGGCTCTAACCCCATCTCTTTCATTTTATGATAATAAAAAGGTACATGCGCATAGACACGCTCAACTGTCTTGATCAACCTTTCACTTTGCACTGCTCTCTTTTGTTCTATATCGTAAATTTCCTCTTCTTGCCATACTTTCATCTCATTTCCTCCCTTACAAGTATTATATATTTGCCCCTAAATTCTTTATATATAAAAAAATTCTATCATTATTTATTTTTATTTGCAATAAAACATTATTTTTCTTGCATTATTCTAAAAACTAAAAGAGAGCCTAGTCCCTAATCTAAGCTCTCTTGTTTATTACTCTTCTATTATTTTAGCTAATTCCTCTAGTATGTATAGATACTCTATTAATACCTTTTTAGAGTATTTCATAGCACTTCGAACACTTATTGATAGTCATTGCCCCTGTACCATTAGCATTCTATTTTTGATATAAGTTATTTCCTTCGCTATCAATTGTTACAATCACAGGAAAATCTTCTACTTCTAGCTTATAGATTGCTTCAGCTCCCAACTCTTCATAAGCAACACATTCTGCTTTCTTGATACGTTTTGAGAGCAATGCACCTGCACCACCAATAGCAGTCAGATAAACTGCACCATATTCATGCATGGCATCAATAACTGCTTGATTTCTAAGGCCTTTTCCAATCATAATTGTTTGACCAAGCTTCATCAAATCTGGTGCATACACATCCATACGCCCACTAGTAGTTGGTCCACAGCTTCCGATGATTTGTCCTGGCTTAGCTGGCGCTGGTCCTGCATAATAAATTGTAATATTTTGAAGATCTACAGGTAATACTTCCCCTTTATGATATGTCTCCATTAACTTTTTGTGAGCTGCATCTCTTGCTGTATAAATCGTTCCATTTAATAATAAACGTTCCCCAGCTCTTAACACACGTACCTCTTCTCGATTCATTGGTAAACTAACACGTATCATCGCCTAATCCTCCTACAAACTTACTGTGCAGTGTCTATTCACATGACACCCAATATTAATTGCCAGTGGCATAGATGCAATATGGCATGGATAGTCTTCTACATGGACTGCAAGTGCTGTTGCTTTGCCACCTAAACCTTGTGGTCCAATTCCAGTATGATTAATCTTTTCAAGCAAATCTACCTCTAATGCTTTCATAGTCTCATTTGGATTAAAAGTACCAATAGGTCTCATCAACGCTTTTTTAGCCAATAGCGTAGATTTTTCAAAATTACCACCTAATCCTATACCGACAACCATCGGTAAACACGCATTAGGTCCTGCTAGTTTTACAGCTTCAAGTACAGCATTTGTAATACCTATTACGCCTTGAGATGGTGTTAACATATACACCTTACTCATATTCTCACTACCACCACCTTTAGGTGCTACTGTCAACTCTAGCCCATCGCCTGCTACTATTTCATAGTGGATTACCGCAGGTGTATTATCTTTTGTATTCACACGATCAATGGCATTTTTGACAATAGACTTTCTGAGGTATCCTTTCTCATAGCCACGTCTTACACCTTCATTGATCGCCTCTTCTAAAAGTCCACCCTCAATATAAACTTCTTGCCCAATTTTAACAAATACAACTGCTGTTCCTGTATCTTGGCAAATTGGAATTTGATCTATCTTTGCAACTTCTAGATTTTCGATAATATCTCCTAGAATACTTTTACCCAGTTCATTGGTTTCCCAACCACATGCATTCCTTAGTGCCTGCTCCATATCTCCTGATAGATGAATATTAGCCTCCTGACACATTTTCTCTACTGCTTCTGTAATA
>JBOFIR010000059.1:0-6947 GCA_051650265.1 Cellulosilyticaceae bacterium | reverse complement strand
TCTAGCTCAGCTGGCACATAAGCATCCACATAGATTTTCACCCCATCCCTTAGTGTAATGCACAGATCCTCAATTAATTTCACAGTGTAGCATGGCTTAGATAATTGCTCTAGATTTTTGGTATAACGTGCATCCCAATAGGGTGGTATTCTTGTCAATCCAGATTGTTCCAATAATTGATCAACTGCCATTTGTGTTCCCCCTTATGTACTATAATAAGTCTAGTTTATAAAACTTTTACCCTTATGTCTGTCATCCACACGACATTAGATGTAAATAGTTATAAATTTTCTGATAACAAAAAAAGAGACTGAGTCATCTTTATCTCAGTCTCCTTCTTCAACGTGGCGCACTATTAGTAATCATCTCCAATAACGCCTCTTTATTGATAAGGATTAGCTTGCCACGATCCGTATGAATCCAACCTGACCTACGCCATTCCCCTAGTATTTTTGCTACTGTCTGCCTTGCTAGGCCACAACTACTTGCTAACTCATCTTGTGTAATATGTATTGCCCGCTCCGTATGCACCTGTTCGCCACCCAATTTGATGAGTGTATAGGCAAGCTTGCCGGGGGCATCTAGATAAAGGAAATTCATCTGCCACATAGCAGATCTTCTAAGCCGTTCAATTAGCACACGTATAATATACTGATTCACCGAAACATCTTGTTGTACCACTTGCATAAAGACTGCCTTAGGAATCTCTACCACACCCGTTCTCTGCAATGCCACTGTCGTTGTAATATAAAGCTCATCTGAAAGCATACCCAGTTCGCCAAAGTAGTCCTCTGGATGCCTAATTTTCATGATGGTTTCAACCCCATTGTCCGCCTCAATAAATTCTCCCACACTTCCTGTATGGATGATATACATAGCCAGACTAGGGTTGCCCTTCTTACAAATCACCCCGCCTTTTGGGATAGAGTGAAATCTCGCTCGATCTACAAGCATCTCAAAAAGCGGTTCTTGCAATGTACTAAACAATGGTACCTGTCTCACAAACTTTCTCAGCCCGTCTTCCTTTACCATACAATCCCCCCTACACGTTTACCACCTGATTTGACTGAGCATCTGCAACCCACTGATCAAATCAATAATCAGTGTCATCGCTACAAGCAATAATAAGAAATGATTTTCTTGCTTAATCCCAACGTAAATGAGCCAAGCGTCCAACGCTAAAAATAATAATTCCATTCTCTCTATCTCCATTCTCTCTGTCACATGTTCTTTAAGTATATGCAATTTGCCTAATCTTTATCATGGGTGAGATGCCCACTTCCACTTACCGGAATGGTCTCTCCCAAGTAGGTGGGTTTGCTACGCAAATGAACCTTCGCAAAGTCCTTGACACGGGCTAGAAACTCTCTCACATCCCGCTTAGTCTGATTGGGATAGTCAATCTGCTCAGCACTCACACCATATGCTTCCAAACCTAAAGTTCTTGCAATATAGATTGCCCTTGGCAAATGATACGCCTGACTGACAATAATCACCTTTTGCGAAAGAAAAATCTCCTTGGCACGGTACATGGACTCATAGGTGGAGAACCCTGCATGATCCAAAAAGACATCCTCACCACTAATACCCGCTTCCACCGCGTAGTCCTTCATTGCATTGACCTCATCATAGGATGCATGACCGTGATCCCCACTCATCAGAAGTTTCTTCACCGCACCCTCTTCATAAAGGGTAATCCCACTTACCACCCGATCTTTGAGCATGGCACTTAAGCGCCCATCAGGGTATACCCGTGCACCTAATACAATGGCACAATCCGCCTCAAGCCCCTTGGCTTCATCCATTGTCATTATGTACGGTTTGCTCTGAGCGACCACCCAGCTATTAATCAAAAAAGGACTGCAACATGCGGTTATTAATCCAATTACTAAGACTTTTTTCCACCCTTTCATATTATGCCTCCTCTATATTCTATTAGATATTTTACATTATTTCGATATTTTATTCCACTAGCAACTGGCTCCTTCCTATAATTTTATGCAACAAAAAAACAACCCAATTAATCTTGGATTGCTTTTTGCTTGTTCTGCATTCTTCGTCTAAAGTCGTGAATCACCTCTAGTGCCTCATCTACTTCTAGTACATCTGCCAATGCACTTTCCATAGGACACTGCCCATCACGATTACGATTAAAGATATATGGTACGATCTCATCACAAACAACTTGTACATTGTATTTGGCTAATACCTCAAGTGCTGTCTCACTGAGCACTCTCGTATCTATATAACGAACACCTAACTTGATGGCCAAAAAGGCTGCTGCACGCCCTATAATCTTATCTGCTAATTCAAGTTTTCCTTTAGGGTACACTTCTAATGACTCTAAGAATCCATATAATGGCGTAATCCCCTTTTCTCTTGAAGTGAGTAGCACATCCCCATCTTGGAGCACAACACAACTATAATCATGTTGGTCACGGTATGCCTTAAGCTCTTGTCTCGTCATAACATAACCATCCTTTTTTCTTAATCACCAACATCACAGGTGGTATCAAAATGAGCTGGATGATAATCCCAGGAATACCTTGGGTAATCGCTACAGTGATACCAAATACAGGCGCTAGTGGAATTGCTAGAAGCTGCGTTGCAACCACAAAGGCGATCCCCCGTACAACTCTTCCAAAGATCATTGCACCAATAAGACTAACAAAAATCCCTTGCTTTAGCTTCTTGCTGAGTAGACTTGCCCCCAATCCATACGCACCTAACTCAAGAATCATAAAGTAAAGCATAGGTACTGCTGGCATTGCACCCCCTGTATATAAAAAACTACAAATAGGTGTCAACAAACCTACTAACAATGCCCATACTGGCCCGAGTACAAATCCCGCGATCAATACTGGGATATGCATTGGCAAGAGTATTCCCCCAAGTCCAGGCCCACCAATCATATGAAAAATCTGCGGTAACATCACACCACAAGCAATAAATAACCCTGCATAAACAACATTTTTTGCGCGCATCGTCATCCCCCTTATTCTCTTTAATTTTGAAATCTTTCTTTATTATACCAACTTTAAACACATATTCAAACAAAAAGCTCTCTTATGATTGACGTCAGCTCCTTTTCACGTGTAAATTAGAAGAGTACTCAAAATACTAAGGAGGTTAGACGTGATGAATTATTCAACACTTGAAAATTTAGGGGTAAAACTTTCAAAACTCGGATTTGGTGCAATGCGCCTTCCTGTAGATGCAAATGGCGTGATCAACCAAGACGCTGTCGATGAAATGGTCGCTTATGCTATTGAGAAAGGTGTCAACTATTTTGATACTTCCATCGTATACCATAACGGACAAAGTGAGGTTGCACTCGGCAAAGCACTTGGTCATTTTGCGAGAGACAGCTACTATGTTGCTGACAAAATGTCTTTTTGGGGTGTAGAAACACCTGAGCAGCTCGATACTGTATTTGAAGGCTCACTTGAAAGACTTGGCATGGATCATATTGACTTCTACTTAATGCACTCTATGAACTATGGACTCTTTGACAAAATGAAAAATCTTGATGCTATCAACTGGGCAATAGAAAAACAAAAACAAGGTAAGATCACATACCTCGGTTTTTCAATCCACGATGATGCCGAGCTTCTTCGACAACTCCTCGATGCACACAACTGGGACTTTGTTCAAATCCAATATAACTATCTTGATGAGAAAGATCGCCCTGGTAAAGAAGGCTATGATGAACTTGTACGCCGTGGTATTCCAATCATCATCATGGAACCACTCAAAGGTGGACTCCTTGCAACCATTCCAGATCACTTCAAAGCGCCACTTACTGCGCTCAATCCTGATGCTTCTGCCGCAAGCTACTCTTTCCGTTGGCTCGCAGAAAAACCAGGGATCGCTTGTATCTTATCTGGTATGAATCAATTGCCACATATGATTGATAACATCAATACGTTTACAAATCTGAGCCCATTAACTGCAGCAGAACACGATGCAATTGAGCAAGTAAAAAAACGTATTGAAGAAAGTCAAAAAGTACCTTGTACAGCTTGTAAATACTGCTTACCATGTCCTCTCGGCATCGATATCCCTAATATCTTTGGTAGCTGGAATGTGAAGTCTATGAATGTATCTGGCAACTGGGTTTCTGGTGGCGATATCAACTACGCCGCAGCACAAAAGTGCATCGCATGTGGTAAATGTATGAAAAAATGCCCACAACATATTCAGATTCCAGACAAATTCAAGGAGCTTCTTGCTTCTAGATAAGCTGTGAATACAACGTCAAAAAGGATGGCCTATTCTATTCGAAATAGCCATCCTTTTTGTACTTTTAACGTTCTCTTAGTAAGTTTTTTGCAATATTAGAAGCATGGTCTGAAATGCGTTCGACATTACTCAATGTATCTAAGAAAATGATCCCTGCCACAGCTTCACACTTATTCTCTACAAGCCTTCGAATATGGTTGGCACGCATTGTTGCTTCCATCTCGTCGATTTTGCCTTCCATAGTAAGTGTACGCTTTGCTTTATGAACATCAGATGTTTGATATGCCTCGATTGCCAAGCTATAACATGTCATCACTGCTTCAGTGATACGAATAAGTTCACTCTCCGCTTCTTCCGAGAACTCACTGCCTTGCTCAATCAAACTTTGTGCCAGCTCTGCAATATTATCTGCATGATCCCCAACCCGCTCCACATCACCTACCGTATGAAAAAGACCTGTTACCATATAGGATTCATCCTCCGATAATGGGATATTACTGAGTTTAACAAGATACTGATTGATCCCATGTTGCAATTTATCAATAGTTTTTTCGATTTCAAATACTTGTTCAATCTTCTTGGTATCCTTCTCAAAGAGTGCCCCTATAGCTGTCTTCACATTTTCTGAAGCAAGTTTTCCCATACGCACCACTTCTTTGGTTGCATTTTGTACAGCTAATGAAGGTGTTTCTAAGATACGATCATCGAGATGTTGGAGCAAGGAAACTTTGCCAGAATCCCCTTTGATCAGGTGCTCTGCAATATAGACCAATACCCCTGCAAATGGGAAGAGCATCAGTGTGTTGAGCACATTGAATATGGTATGTGCAATACTAATCTCTGTGACTGTAATCAGCTGCGCACCCCATCCTGGTGCTACAAATTTGAAGAAGACCACAACGACAATACCAAAGATCAGCGATCCAATAAAGTTAAATAAAAAGTGGATCATTGCCGCACGCTTAGCATTTTGATTGGCCCCAATACTTGAGAGAATCGCTGTGACACAAGTCCCAATATTTTGCCCCAAAATAATGTAAAGTGCTGAACTCCAAGGCACAAGCCCTGCCAATGCTAGCGCTTGCAAAATCCCGACAGATGCAGAAGAGCTCTGAATCACTGCAGTCACCACCGCACCTACCAAAATACCTAGTAGTGGATTGCCTCCTAATGTAAGGAAGAGATTTTTGACCTCTTCTAATTTGCTTAGAGGCTTTGCTGCACCACTCATCATATCAAGCCCCAAAAAGAGGGCCCCAAATCCAAATAGAATCTCACCGATGTGCTTCACATGTGCTTTCTTCGAAAACATATGCATTGCCACACCTGCCACAATGAAAATCGGCGCTAATACACTGGGTTTAAGAAAACTCGTCCACTCACCAAGTGAGACAATCCACGCCGTCACTGTCGTTCCTACATTGGCCCCCATAATCACCCCTACAGCTTGCTTAAGTGACATGAGCCCTGCATTCACGAATCCTACCACCATAACTGTCGTCGCAGAGGAACTTTGAATCAGCGCAGTGATCCCCGCCCCAACAATTACCCCTAAGAATCTGTTACTTGTAAGCACACTCAGGACGTTCTTCATCTTACTTCCTGCTACTTTTTGAAGACCACCGCCCATGAACTCCATGCCAAATAGGAAGAGTCCAAAACCGCCAAGAAAACTTAGTCCTAAATCTAGCCAATTGATTTCACCCATAATCACTAACTCCTTGCGCATCTTTTGCCTATTTTTTAGTTTTATTATGTGCAAGGAAGTCCTATCTTATAACTCTGATCCATTTTGGACATACAAAAAGGAGTACTTGCAACTACCATACGGTGCAAGTACTCCTACATTTTAGGGTATAAAAAAAGCATCTTTGCCTCTTGGAAGCAAGATGCTTTTCACTCGACTAACTCTAGACATTCATCGATTACATCTGCTGTTAATAATAGCTCTTTGTTCTCTTCCATTTCCTTACGCCCCCCTCTATTTTTAATGATTAAATACTATTATAACAGATTTATTTCAAAAGAAAAGAGTATAAATTCTTCCTTTTCTTTGTATTCTCAATAATTGACATCGGTCCAAAGCTAGTGTAAACTTTAGTACCGATAGGATACCTTTAAAATAGCCCTGTGAGGCTAATAAGGATCACGCAGATTCACTATATTTTTTATGGTGTCCTACACTTAAACTACACCATTTAGGAGGACATCATGAGTACAAACAAAAATGCAAACAAACTTGCCCTCAAAATGTGCATCGCACTTTGCCTAGGGCTCCTAACAGGTACTTTATTTATCGTTTTAAGAGAGTACTTACAGAGCAACAACCAATCATCTATTTGGAACACTATCAATCTTATCCTTTTCCAAGATCTTAATACAAGTGCAGAGGCACTGGGTATTTTCTATATTATTGGTCAACTCTTCATCAACTCACTTCAATTAGTGATCGTTCCTATGGTATTTACTTCCATCACACTGGCAATGTGCCGTATTTCAGACACAAAAAAATTAGGTCGTATTTCTTATAAAACAATCTTAGGCTTTTTAGCTACATCTCTGTTTTCACTTGTTCTTGCAGGGATTTTTGGATTTACAGCGCATAAACTTGGTTTATTCAATGTGAACATTCAAGATATCGCCGCACAGACTGGTAGTACAGGAAGCAATCCACTCCTTGTGATTGTACAAGCGATCCCAAACAA
>JBOFIR010000058.1:0-9358 GCA_051650265.1 Cellulosilyticaceae bacterium | reverse complement strand
ATATTGTTGCTATCTAGTGCACCAACAAGGGGGCTCTTAAAGTGGCGTAATTTTGCAAAGAGGTCATATTGTTTCACATTCGCGGCAAAGGTTGTTGCAATCGTATTGCGGTATTGCGCATAAGTTGTATAGAGCCCATCAAAAGCATTTTTGCGAAGCACACGGTCTTGACTCTCAAGGAGCTGAACAAAACGACCTTGAGTCAGCTGATAATCATTGCCCTTAGCGTCTTTGACAGCAGGGAACTTGATATCTGCATTGTTGAACATTGCATAGATATTAGAAGGTGCACCTGCAATCTCTTGGAACTGAGAGAGAAGTGATTCAGAGGCATCATCTAGTATATGTGCTTGCTGACGAATCACTTCGTACAGTTGGCGTCTATAGAGTTCTAGTGGTGCATAGGCTGCGATCAACGCATCACATGCATGGGTGGTAAGTTCTTTAAGTTCTGGTAGCATGTAGGAAGTGGCAGAGCCTGCTTCGATCATGAGATTTTCTGCGCGGCTTGCTAGGTCTTGATAGAAGCTGTTGCCGCCATCTTGATGAAGACGCATATGACTATAAACATAGATTTTGCCTACAATAAGGCTGAGCTGGTCTTGAGCTTGAAGTGCCTCATAAAGTGTCTCTGCAGATGCTAATAGACGGCCTTTGAATTGAAGGAGTTTTGTGATTTGCTCCTTGGTAGTGGCCATGGCAAGGGTGGCTTCCTGGTCTGTAGCGAAGATATCTTCTAAGCGCCATGTATCTTCTGTGGCTACATCTTGACGTGTAATGATAGTATTTTGTGACATGATTTCATTCCTTTCTCTTTTGCGTGACATTTATATACAATAATTATTATACTATAAGTTTAGAATAATTGATGTTCTTAATTTAGTTTGTTATACTACAATCAAGGATATCACTCATATTATGAACCAAAAGGAGAATGATTATGAAAATTTATATCAGTGCAGATGTGGAAGGGATCACAGGTGTTTCTACATGGGCAGAAGCAACTGATGATGCATGTGAACAAGCTAGGCTTCAACTGACTAAGGAGGTTGTAGCTGCATGTGAAGGTGCAATTCAGATGGGTGCAGATGAGATTGTGGTAAAAGACGCCCATGGTAATGGCAAGAATATCATCCCACATATGCTCCCAAAGCAAGTGAAGTTGATCGCGGGTTGGAGTAACCACCCATTTAATATGGTTGAGGGCCTAGATGAAAGTTTTGATGGGGTGATCTTTGTAGGCTATCATAGTGATGCCTTATCAAATGGATCAAATTTGGCACATACTTTAGCACCAGATCGTATACGTGGAATTTGGTTAAATGAGCAGCCTGCAAGCGAATGGACACTCTATACATATTGTGCACACATGTTACAAGTACCGGTTGTGATGGTGAGTGGAGATGGCGAATTAATACGCAATGTGCGCAAGATGGACACACAGATTGCCACGGTTGCTGTGCATGAAGGTTTTGGTGGAGCGACGGTAAGTATTCATCCAGATCTTGCAGTAGAGCGTATTGAAAAAGCGGTGATGCAAGGTATTGCCAATTTGGGCAAATATATTATACAAGAGGAAGAGTCGTATACGCTAAATGTGGCGTTTAGATCTCATCAAGATGCGTATAAGTATTCGTTTTATCCAGGTGCTTGGCAGGTGGATGAGTATACGATAGGGTATACTAGTACCAATTATATGGATGTACTCACACTTTTACTATTTATGTAAAGAGCAGAAAGGACGAGCGTTGTGACTTCTACATTAGCACTTTGTATAGGATTTATAATTGATTTAATAGTAGGGGATCCCTATTGGATGCCCCACCCTGTAAGATGGATTGGAAATAGCATTAGATGGGGAGAAAAAGGTATACGCCGTGTATTACCAAAGTCTAAAAATGCAGAGTGGATTGGTGGGGGAATACTTACCTGTGTGATTGTAGTAGGTACCTTCGCTATAAGCTTTGGGTTACTACGGATTGTTTACGCATGGCATTCCTCTCTAGGATTTGTATTAGAATGTATCATGTACTATCAAATTCTTGCAACCAAGTGTTTGAAAGTAGAAAGTATGAAAGTATATGAAGCCCTTAAAAGAGATGATCTAGAGGGCGCGAGATATGCTGTATCTATGATTGTTGGCAGAGATACAAAACAGCTTACGGCAGGTGAAGTGGCTAAAGCGGCAGTTGAAACGGTGGCAGAGAATACATCGGATGGAATCATTGCACCACTCTTTTATTGTGCACTAGGTGGGGCGCCTTTTGGGCTACTTTATAAGGCTATTAATACTTTAGATTCTATGATAGGCTATAGAAATGATAAGTATTATTATTTTGGAACGGTAGCAGCCAAACTAGATGATGTGGCCAACTTGATCCCAGCACGCCTATCGGCACTTCTTATGATTGTTGCCACATGGATTTGCAAACTCAATGTAAAAAATGCAGTGCAAGTGTACTTAGCTGATCGCTATGCTCATAAGAGTCCAAATAGTGCGCATACTGAGGCTGTAGCGGCGGGAGCACTTGGTGTGCAGTTGGCAGGAGATGCTTTTTACTTTGGCAAAAAAGTAAAGAAACCTACTATTGGTAAGGCGCTACGCACAGTAAGTTATGATGATATTTGTAAAGTGAATCAGCTTATGTATACAACAGCTTTCCTAATGCTTGTGCTGAGCATTGGATGGCGTATGATTTAGAAGGATGATAGGTGATAAAATGACACAACTAATACATGGTGGGGATATTTATTCTGCCAGCAAGGAAACGGGAATTAATCAAACAGATTTTATCGATTTTTCAGCGAATATTAATCCATTAGGAATCCCATATGCGGTCAAGGAAGCTATGGTACGCAGCTTGGATGGGTGCATCAATTATCCAGATCCACTTTGCCGAGACTTGGTACAAGCTATTGCTGATCATGAGGAAGTAGAGGCAAGTGCTGTCTTGTGCGGGAATGGTGCGGCAGATCTGATCTACCGCTTAGCACGTGCACACAAACCAAAGAAGGCATTGCTATTAGCGCCTACATTTGCAGAATACGAGTTGGCGCTTCAAACAGTGGGCTGCACATGCGAGTACTTCGTGATCACAGAAAAAAATGGCTTTATAGTGACTGAGGATTACTTGGAAAGGTTAACGTCGGATGTGGATTTGATTGTACTTTGTAATCCAAACAATCCGACAGGGACTTTGATACCAGAGATTTTGATGGAACAAATTTTAGCAAGATGCAATACAATGCAGATTACATGTTTGCTAGACGAGTGCTTCAATGATTTTCTAGAAAATGGTGAGGCAGTGAGTCAAGTGGGGCAACTTAGATGCTATCCCAACCTGATCATTCTTAAAGCTTTTACAAAACTTTATGGACTTGCAGGGGTACGCCTTGGCTATGCTTTGTCTTATAAATATAGCCTTTTGGAGGCAATGAGATTGGAGGGGCAGTGCTGGAATGTTTCGGTGATCGCCCAAGCAGCAGGGAAGGCGGCCTTAGCGCAAGAGGCATTTCGAAAGGAAACCTTAAAGTTGATTGCAAAGGAGCGTCAGTATCTGATGCAGGAACTCGGCCGTTTAGGTATGACTGTGTTTGATTCTGCTGCAAATTATGTCTTTTTTAAGTGTAGTCACGGAGTGATGATCCAGCAGATGCTTAGGCAACAAGGAATTCTTATAAGATCGTGTAACAACTATCATGGGTTAGATGATCAGTATTTTCGTATCGCAGTCAAATCCCATGAAGAGAATCAAATACTAATCCAAGCGTTAGAGAGGATGTAAACTATGGCAAAACCACTTATGATACAAGGCACCACATCTGATGCCGGTAAAAGTTTTATTACAGCTGCACTATGTCGTATATTGAAGCAGGATGGTTATAAAGTAGCCCCGTTCAAGTCACAAAATATGGCGCTCAATTCATTTATTACAAAAGATGGTTTAGAGATGGGCAGGGCACAAGTCATGCAAGCGGAGGCTGCAGGGCTTGAACCTGACGTAAGAATGAATCCTATATTACTTAAGCCAATGACGGATATGGGGTCGCAAGTTATTTTGCATGGTAAGGCGCTCCAGCATATGGAAGCAAAAGAGTATTTTCAGTTCAAGCATAGTCTTGTAGAAGAAGTGCTTGCAGCCTATGAAAGTCTTGCGAAAGCGTATGATGTGATTCTGCTAGAAGGTGCAGGTAGCCCTGCTGAGATCAATCTTAGAAAAGGGGATCTCGTGAATATGGGAATGGCAGAACTAGTCAATAGCCCAGTGCTTTTGACAGGTGATATTGATAGAGGAGGTGTATTTGCTGCTTTAGCAGGAACACTCATGCTCTTAGAGCCTGATGAGAAAGCGCGTGTCAAAGGAATGATTGTCAATAAGTTCCGAGGGGATGTAGATATACTTAAACCAGGGCTACGCATGATTGAAGATATTGTTCATGTACCTGTTGTTGGAGTCGTGCCAATGCTCCGTGTAGATCTAGATGAGGAAGATAGCTTGGCAGTAAAGAAGAGGCAGGCAAAAGAGGCCCTTATTGATATTGTAGTGGTTCAGCTCCCACATATCTCAAATTTTACAGATTTTAATACATTAGGTCTTGTTTCATCTGCATCTGTACGTTATGTAAGAGACCCAAAAGAGATGGGCAATCCGGATATGGTTATCTTACCTGGTACGAAAAATACAATGGGCGATCTCAAGTGGCTGCGTGAACGCGGCTTTGAGTTACCACTTCAGAAGTATGCCGCGCGTGGCGGTGTAGTCTTTGGAATATGTGGTGGGTATCAGATGCTTGGGCAAACTATATCAGATCCACACCAAAGTGAAGGCGGTGGGACACTCAAAGGACTTGGTTTGTTGCCGATCCATACTGTTTTTGAAGTGGAGAAGATGACAGAGCAGGTGAACGGTGTTTTTGGGCAGGTCACAGGCGCATTGGCTGTACTTTCAGGTAAAGCGATCAAGGGGTATGAGATTCATATGGGATCTACTACTGTCAAAGAATCAGGCCTATTGACACTGCTCAGCAAAGAAGGCACGCACATGGATGGGGCACAGTGTGGTAATGTATACGGTAGTTATGTACATGGATTATTTGATGAAAAAGAAATCTCCGAGGCTATAGTGCGTGCCTTGCTCAAAGCTAAGGGATTTGATGAACATCTTGCTACGGGGATCGATCTCCTTCAGTACAAAGAAAAGCAGTATGATCTCTTGGCTGATGGGGTGCGTCAAGCAATGGATATGGATTTGATTTATCGTATTCTAGAAAAAGGAATGGGTAGATGAGAATCTGGTGGATGAGACACGGTCAAACTGTAGAAAATCAAAGAGGAACATACTATGGGCATCTTGATGTCCCCCTTACAGAAGAAGGACGCCTAGCGCTTGCAAAATATGAAAAGCGTTGGGCACCAGATCTGTGTGTCTATAGTAGCCCACTTACACGTGCACAAGAGAGTGCACGTGCGATTGGGTATGAGGTGCTACAGGTTGATGAGCGCCTTGCAGAACGTCATATGGGTATATGGGAAGGCATGACATATAGTCAGATCAGAGCCAGTAATAGGGCTGAGTGTGATTTGTGGACCCGGGATTGGATCAACTATGTGATTCCTGAGGGGGAAAGTGCACACATGCAATATGAGCGTGTGACAGCTTTTGTCAGATCCTTAGAAGATCAGGGTGAGGATGCACTTGTAGTCTGTCATGGCGGCACAATACAGATGGCGCTTGCCTATATGCTGTTTGAAAATATAGAAGCATTCTGGAAAGTGAAAGTCGCACCAGGCGGATTAGTGGTGACAACTTGTCAGGATGGTTACTGGTATATAGAGGAGATTAGTAAATGAAAATCTATTATCATTTTGTATTAGGGATTCAGTTTTTGACGCGGATTCCATTAACGCAGAAGCCGGTACCTTGTGAAAAAGAAGATTTTAGAGGTGCTATTCGCTTTTTCTGCTTGATTGGAGCAATTGTTGGCGTGACTCAGTACGGCGTATATGCGCTGGCCCTATGTGGGGTCGATCCAGCATTTGCAGCGTTCTTGGCAGCCATAGCAGGACTTGCCATCACTGGTGGTATTCATCTAGATGGACTCTCGGATGTCTTTGATGGTTTTGGAGCGCAAGCAGGAAGAGAGCGTACTTTTGAGATCATGAAAGACAGCCGAGTGGGTGCTTTTGGTGTGATGGCTATCGTGATGGACTTGCTTTTCCATGCGATTGGATTTGCTGCGCTCAGTAGTGTGCCAACAACACTTGTTTTGGTACCGGTATTTGCAAAGTTGAGTGTGGTGTTGCTTTGCCGTATTGGCAAAAATGCTAAAGCAGGACTTGGTGCGCTGTGGATTGAAAATATTGATTGGAAGGGTATTGTTCTCAATGTGTGTATTGCTATTGGATTAGGTGGGCTCATTATTGGGTGGTTTAAGACACTCATTCTGGTAGTGATTGTAGTGGGAGCAACTTATTATTTAAGAAAAGTTTACACAGACAAACTTGGCGGTATCACAGGGGATTGCCTTGGAGCAACTAATCAGCTGATTGAGTGGTTAGTGATTTTGTGTCTTGCGATAGGAGTTTGATAAATGATGGAAGCGTTAATGAATTATGTAAATAGTATACAAAAGCCAGATAGAGAGATCGCGAAGGAGACTGAAAGACGTATTGATGGGTTAACAAAACCTGTAGGTGCATTAGGCAAAATGGAAGAGTTGGTTATTCGCCTATCAAGTATACAAGGAAAAGAAGTACTAGATCTTTCAAAAAAAGCAATTATCATCATGTGTGCTGATAACGGTGTTTATGAGGAAGGTATAAGCGAATGTCCTCAGGAAGTGACGGCTACAGTAACATATAATTTTACACGTGGTATTACGGGGGTTAATCGTCTGGCAGAATTTGCGAAAGCGCAGCTTCATATCGTAGATATTGGCGTAAAGGCAGATTATACCCATCCTGAGATTCACAACCGAAAGATTGCATATGGTACCCGCAATATGACCAAGGAGCCTGCTATGAGCTATGAGGAGACATTAGAGGCTATCTGGGTAGGGATTCAGGAAACGGAAGTACTTATTGATTCGGGAGTTCAGGTGTTTGGCACAGGTGAGATGGGGATTGGGAATACCACCACATCGGCAGCTGTGATTGCAACATTATTGGGACTAAGTGTAGAAACCGTAGTAGGCAAAGGTGCAGGTGCACGAGCTGAGACGTTAGCACGCAAGCAACATGCTATCCTAGAGGCGATCGCAGTCAATAAACCTAGGGTAGAAGATCCGATTGATGTACTTTCCAAAATAGGTGGACTGGATTTAGCTGGCTTAGTAGGTGTCTATCTAGCGGCGGCAAAACATCAAAAACCAGTGGTGATTGATGGCTTCATCTCGGTAGCCGCAGCATTGATTGCTTACCGATTAGCCCCAATGACAAGAGACTATATGTTTGCATCACACTTGTCTTACGAAGTAGGGATGCAACATGCACTTCTTGAGATGGGACTCGAAGCACATTTTGCACTCGATATGCGATTGGGTGAAGGAAGTGGTTGTCCGCTCATGTTTCAATTGATGGATATGGCTTACTTTACGCTGTCTACTATGGGGACTTTTGAGGAAGCGGGTGTGGACAAATCAAAGTACATGGATATCTGGAAGGTTGACCCTGAATCAGACGTGGAATTAGTGTAGAGATTT
Organism: Cellulosilyticaceae bacterium; assembly: GCA_051650265.1. Classification (GTDB taxonomy): domain Bacteria; phylum Bacillota; class Clostridia; order Lachnospirales; family Cellulosilyticaceae; genus JBOFEH01. The sequence continues at coordinate 1,657 of JBOFIR010000058.1, read as the reverse complement.
GATGAGAAATGTCAGTATTTGCAAGGCCTAGAGGGGTGTGTACAAACTCTGGGCTTTGGTCTAAAAACTATTGACAAATTTTGTGAATTAGTCTATTATTAGAGTCAGTAATAAGGTGTTACATCTCATTCACATGTTATGAAAGACGATAGCGCCACATATATCGTTTATCATAATGTGTGAATTTGTTTGTTTGATACTTTTTACAAATAATAATTTTGGAGGTACCATCATGAACAAAGGTACAGTTAAATGGTTTAATGCAGAAAAAGGATTTGGATTTATTCAAAAAGAAGATGGAAATGACGTATTCGTGCATTTCTCAGCAATCACTGGAGATGGATTCAAAACTTTAGAAGAAGGGCAACAAGTAAGCTTCGATATTACAGAAGGACCACGTGGTGCTCAAGCTGCTAACGTAGCTAAATTATAATTTAAGAAATCAAAAGAGCGAGTGCAGATCACTCGCTCTTTTTTTGTTGTATCAAACTTATTTGGTTGTATCCTGAGTCGATCGGGTATAACGTCCATAAAGAAGCAAGGCGATGACTGCAAAGAGGAGTGGTCCGCCGCCTGCCAAAAGTGTATCGATCCATTTGCCTTTTGCAAGACCTGGTTCGATGATGGCGAAGATATTAGCAAAGCCGATTACAATGGTAACGACGATAGCGACACCTGTAGCAAGCCCATTACTCTTATAAACAACGAAGGGTTTGTCGATCTCTTGTTTGTTTTTGAAAGAAGGGAAAGCTGCCGCTAAGAACATATAAGGAATGGTCATGGCAACGTTTGTCATAATCACCAGTTTATCAAAGAAGGCAGCTGCGCTTTCTCCCCCAAAGGAAACCAGGATAATCAGTACAATGACAATGACTGCTTGTACTTTCATAGCATTGACAGGCATATTGTTATCAAGTTTGGTGAATTTTTCAGGCCATAAGCCTTTTGGCGTACCTTCTATAAGTTGTTTGAGTGGTGCATAGATCAAGGTAAAGAATGCACCGGTCAATGTGAGGAACATAGAAAGACCTACAAAACGTGCGAACCAGATCCCAACTGTAAGGGCAGTACTTTCAATAGTGCCCATGCTACGTGCAAGTGTATAGCCTAGGTTTTGCATAATGACATAGGTCACATTCCCGTTGTTGATACCAGGCTGAGAAAGTACCTCATCCCAGTTGGTGAACATACCAATGATAAAGATGCCTAGTGCATAACCAATTGAAATAACAATGGCAGAAATGGTAACACCTTTTGGGAATGTGGTTTGTGCGTTTTCCGTTTGATCAACGAGCCCACCTACGGCTTCGATCCCGCCATAAGCAAAGATTGCAAAGGTGAGGAACGAGAACATAGAGAGTGTAGAATGGTAGTTGGGGTTTGGGGAACGTGTAAAACTTGAAAGACCATTCACAATAGGCTGTGCAAAATGCCCTTTGTTGAGGATGAGTACAACAACACCACCAATGATGAGAACGATGTTGAGTAGTGTAACTGCTGTACCACCTACGGAGGTCACTTTTTGAATCTTGTCTAAACCTTTTGTAGAAACAAATGTAACAAGGATGATCCATAAGACGGCGAGTATGCCAAGCGCTTTGGTCCCTTGTAATCCAAAGAGGTTAAGGTCAGCAGTGATATCCCTACCAAAGCAGGC
>JBOFIR010000057.1:0-3554 GCA_051650265.1 Cellulosilyticaceae bacterium | reverse complement strand
GGTTTGTTATAAGTATTGTGAGTAAGCGTTGACATCATTTCCTCCTTTTGATACATTGACTGTGTTAATAAGATGATAAAGTGTGTGGTAACCACGCAGTCAATAGAGAATCTGAAAAAGGATGAAAAGAGGTGCATAAGAGATGGAGCGAAATAAGCGATTGCTGACTTCAGGGGAGTTTGCGAAGTTGTGTCATACAACAAAGATGACCCTTAGACATTACAAGGAGATCGGGATTTTAAAGCCTGCTTATGAAGGGGAAAATCACTATAGCTATTATGATGTGGAGCAGTTCTATGATTATTATGGAATAGAAATCTTGAAGCAGACAGGGACACCTCTTGCCGAGATCAAGCAGTGTATGACCCATCAAGATATCCCCCAGGTGGTGGAAGTGCTCCAAAAGCAGCAGCAGAAGCTAGAGGAGGAACAAAAAAAGTTAGAACAAATGACCTTTATGGTGAAGAATGCCCTGTACAATATCACCTTGGGAAGTGAGCAGTTGGCTGAAGCAGAAGTGCCTCAGATTCGGAACTTTCCTAAGGAGCATCTTCTGGCATTGACAGAAGCAGACCTCAAGGTGGAGGAGGAAGATATACACGATGATGACCGTATGCTCATTGCCATACTAAGCAAGTACCGTGAACTTTGTGAGCTGTATCCGATCCAGACAGATTTTCAACTAGGGGCGATCTTGCCTTATGCGCAGATCACGGGAGAAAGACCAGTGATTACCCATATTTATACCAAGCTCAATAAGGCACATAAGAATCCCTACTACAAAGAAAAGCCAGCGGGTAAATACCTGTGTGTGGTGCATAAAGGGAAGTGGGATGTCAGTCTGGCGTATCAACAACTGGCGCACTATATTAGTAGCCATCAGATTCAAGTGATAGGGGATGTCTATGCCTATGACTTGGCAGGATTTATGATCAATGGCGTAGAGAAAAATGCAATGACTATGATCTCTATACGTGTAGAGATATGATTTATTAAACACTCCGATAGCGGGGTGTTTTTTTGTATGCCCCTTTATTTGGTAAAAACTTTTTTAATATAAATTGTTATAAAAACATCAAATCCGGTTTCTATTAGATGTCTAGACACACCGGATATGAAAACAAAGAATAAGCAATACTGAGAGATAAAGCAAAGTATGACAAAAGATCGGTCAGCAGGAGGTGAGAAGCAGCGTATGACATTTGAGGATTTATTTCAACAATACTACCCCTATGTGGTGAAACATATTTTGAAGACAGTCAAAGAGCAAGACATTGCGGAAGATCTTGCGCAAGAGGTATTCATCCAGCTCTACAAGAGCGACTGGGAGGAGATCGCGCATCTCAAGGCGTGGCTCATCAAATCAGCAGTGTATGTGGCGTACAATTATATCCGTTCGGAAAAGAGGCACCAAGCCAGAGTAGAGAAGGTAACGCTTCTTGCAGAGCCATCGGATGGGCAAAGCCTAGAAGATAAGTGGGTGCGCAAGGAAGAGATCGCCCATGTGCGCTATGCCATGGAAGATTTACAAGAGCAGGATAAAAAGCTATTGATGCTCAGATATTCGGGACTCAAGTACAAAGAGATTGCAGCGCTCTTACAAGTGGAGACAGCTGCTGTTGGGACAATGCTTGTCCGTGCACAAAATAAGTTTAAGAAGTGCTATATGAATCGTATGGAGGTAAAACAATGAAATGTTTGGATAGTGGCACATTGCAGGCCTATATAGATGGTGAGTTATCCCCTCAGATGATGACATGCGTCATGAAGCATCTGGATCAGTGCGCGGCATGTCAACGCCAGTTTGAGACGATCTTAGCAATGGATGAGTGGGAAGAAACGCTCAAAGCGGAAGAAACGCCACCTCTCATGCTGGATATGCAAGTAGCGTGGGAAAAGGTAGAAAAGAAAACAACACAAAAAAATAGAATCAGTAGACTAAAAGGAGTATTTAGCGAGATGAAAAACACAAAAAAATGGATGACAGTAGCGGCCACGGCCTTATTAGTAGTGACAGGCGTGCCAGTAGTAGCAAGCGGGATCTACAACTTATTTACAGAGCACGTATTAGAAGATGATGTGGTCAACAAAGGGATGACTAACGAAAAAGGCGAGACAATAGATGGTACAAAAAATGGTGTATTCCATACATTAGATGAGCAGATTACAGACCAAGGCATTACTGTGCACCTGACAGATCTTTATGTCTCAGAATCACGTGTCTCTGTCCACTATACAATAGAAGATGAAGCAGGCAATCTTGTACCAGTGACTTACAATACAGAAGGGTTAGACATCAAATCGGATGGCACACAGATGGAAGGACCAGAATACTGGCTAGACCGTGAGGCAGGTACTTTCTCTACACTGCAGTTCCTTGCATGTGAAGATAACCTCCCATTTGAACTTATGAAAGATGGCAAGCCATACCATACAGGCGTACGTGAACTAGGCGACAAAAACGACGCGACAGTAACATTTGCAGCGATGGAAGCAATCGACTACCCAGTGGTGTTGGACATCGCCATCGATCAAATTGGTGGGGTCAAAGGGGAGTGGAAAGCACAGATTGAACTCAGTGGCAATGAAGCACAATAGGTGGAGTGCGTGAGATGGTAAGCGTTAGATAATAAGAGCGATCACTTTGATAAGTGGTCGCTTTTTGCTATTGGGGAAAAGAAAATGACTAGAAGTGTTTGGGAAATATCTGATTAGTCTGATATAATAGAGAGAAACATGTAATGAATCTGCATATATGAATTGAGAAGGGGTCTAAGGATGTCAGATAGCGAATTGATTAGAGGTATATCAAGGGGATATTGTAGTGATAAAGAAAACTTAGTGTTGGCTATAGGGACAATCTCCAATGGCTTAATGAATAAGGTGTTCTTAGGTAATAATGGTGTTGAAGTACAATCCAATAACAATACATATGAGATTGGCTCAGTCACGAAGACTTTTATAGCGAGCATCTACTCTGATTTATTGATGGCACAGCGTATTTCTCTGGAAGATGAAATCATTGAGCACGTAAGTGTAATGCAAGCTTTAACACATACATCCAATGTGGGAGAAATCCCATTCGTTTTAACAGATGCTAATAAGAATGGCTATAGTGGGTATACAAGAGAGAAAGTATTAGACTATGTGAAGGCGACCAAGATACCCAAGCAAAAGTCCTGGGAATATTCAAACGTAGGATTTGCACTAGCAGGTATTAACTTGGAGGATGTTTTGAAAGAATCCTTTTCGGAAATTATTTCAAGATACATAAAAAATGAACTTGGTTTATCAAATACAAGAGTAGGGGAAAGCGAATGTTCTATGACTGGGCATGACTATAATCACGATCCGACCAATTGGGTATGGGAGAAAGATAATAGTATTGTTGCAGCGGGAGGATTGATTTCGAATATTGACGATATGCTCCACTATCTTATGATGCAAATGAAGGGGACAGGGGCTATATGCAAGAATCCATATGTGAAGACGGAGATGCCTTTTGATATGGGATTAGCGTGGATGATCGAAAAAGAATCTTTGGCAATATTCTG
>JBOFIR010000056.1:0-2352 GCA_051650265.1 Cellulosilyticaceae bacterium | reverse complement strand
TAACCTTCAGGAAGTTTTTCTACCTCTTGATAAGCATAGTGAACATCGATCATCTCGGACATGCGATCGCCAACTACTTCTTTGAAGTCTGCTTCAATATCCTTTTTGATGATAAAAACTACTTTTTTGAAACCTGCTTTAATTGCATCATATAATGAAAAATCGATAATAATTTCTCCGTTTGCTCCTACAGGATCGATTTGTTTTGCGCCACCGTAGCGACTGCCCATTCCTGCTGCCATAATGACTAAAATTGGTTCTGTCATATGAGACACCTCACTTTTATATAAATTATACTCTAATATCATCTTATACTAAAAATAAGTAAAAAACAATGATTTCAATCAAAAAATTTACTAAAATATTATAAGGAAAGTGTAGAAAAACAAATATAAAGACTGAGCAATTTTTTTAAAAATCCTTGTATATATGAAAAAGAACTTATTATTATTTTATAGTAAAATATTAGGGGTGCAGTTGAACATCTTAAACCTTATGTAGAAGAAGCGGCCTATGCCACATATAAAGTGTTTGAAAAAGGCTATAAGCCTTGTATGAATAGATTATAAATCAATCAAACTAAAGGCATCGTGTAATCTCTTCTTAGATTACACGATGCCTTTTCTAATTAAGCTAAATGCTGAGTAAGCGCATCAGTAAAATGTTTGAATCCAGCAATACCAGATTCATCGAGTTTGAATACCCCAGCATCTTCTAGAACGCGAACAAATTTGCTACCAAGTGCATCTTCTACAAAACGGTCCAGATCAATATTCTCTGTATAAGTACTGCGTAGTGTATCTGCCCAAGGTTGGTGATACGTCGCTACAGGTGTGATACCATCTTTGATATAGGCTTTCACACTATCAAGTTCACTGAGAAGCCTTCCTGGTAGGATTGCAAGTCCCATGACCTCGATAAGCCCGATATTTTCTTTTTTGATATGATGAACGTCTGCATGAGGATGGAAAAGCCCTGATGGGTGTTCATCTGTTGTGCGGTTGTTACGAAGCACAAGATCCATCACATAATGACCGTCCTCGAAGTGGGCGATTGGTGTGATTGTATTGTGTGGTGTATCCAATGTATAGGCGTGGATCTTGCAAGATGGATCGCTATAGGTACGCCAGAATTCAAGAATTTGTGTGCTGCAATCAACGAGGGCCTGGATAGAGGTGCTAGAAAGACGAATCGTTGAAAGTGGCCAGTTGAGTACTTCCCCTGTGATGGTAGGGAACTTTTCGAGTTTAAAGCTGAAAAGCGTTGTTGCCCCATTCATTGGGAAGTGATAAAGCCCCCCTTGGTAATGCTCATGGGATAAAATAGAGCCACCAACAATTGGTAGATCGGCATTTGAACCAAGGAAGTAATGTGGAAATACCTTTACAAATGAGAGAAGATTTTTGAAGGTATCCTGACCGATGCACATCGGTTCGTGTTTTTCTGAAAGTAAAATGCAATGTTCATCATAATAAAGATATGGTGAATACTGCAACATCCAATTTTTTTCATTGAGTGTTAGACGAATCATGCGATGATTTGCACGGTCCGGGTGTGTCTGTGTACCGTCGTAACCTTCATTCTCTACACATAACAGACAAGTAGGATATGTAGAGGGTTTGAGTGTCTTTTCGAGGGCGATTTGCTTTGGATCTTTTTCTGGTTTTGAAAGATTGATTGTAAGTGTAATCGGACCATAAGGTGAAGGCGCACTAAAACTTTTGTTTTGAGCGATACGGCTTGTTTTAATATAATTACTGTCTTGGCTCAATTTGTAAAAGTAGCTTGTCGCTTCCGTAGGAGCTATTTGATAACGTTGTGCAAAACGTTCGTTAACAATCGATGGTGCTGGAAGAAAAATAGACATCATAGAGGATCCAAAGCGGTCTTTGTGTGAAAGTGTATCTTCAATGATCCCTTCAGAGGCTGCTAAATCCACTAATTTATCAAGTAAGTGACAGATTGTCATATCACCAGAATATGTATTGCCCGGTGTGTAGTCGTTCTTACCCCAAAGAGCGAGGAGTCGATTGCGGCAATAAATACGATCAGTCTGTTCAATGAGTGCTTCTTGTATGGCAGCATCTATTAGATGGTCTAAGAGTGTATAAAAGTCTTTCATAAAAATGCCTCCTTAAGCTTGGGTGATTTCGCAAGGGCCATTGCCAATAGACGCCACATAGAAAGAAGCCTCGTAGCCAATTTGATTTGCATAAGTAGCCGCTACATTTGTGATGAATTCTTCAATTTGATCGTTCGCTACAACTGCAAGTGCACAGCCGCCAAACCCTGCACCTGTCATACGTGCACCGAGTACACCTGTTTGATGCCATGCTGCTTCTACAAGTGTAT
>JBOFIR010000055.1:0-12159 GCA_051650265.1 Cellulosilyticaceae bacterium | reverse complement strand
AACTCATCTTGTGCTTTTTTACTCATATCTACAAAAGCAGCACTATATCCTGTGATTCTTACCATCAAATCTCGATAGTTCTCTGGATGCAGTTGTGCATCCAGAAGCGTGTGCGTATCAGCCACAGTTACCTGAACCTGCATCCCACCTTCTTCAAAGTAAGTTTGTAGCACAATTTCAAGTAAACGCAGTCCCTCATCGCCCTTAATCCAATCTGGTTGTAACCTTAAGTTGAAAGCCCCTGCATGAACATTCTCTAGCGGTAGCTGTGCCACTGATCTGAGCAAGGCTGTCAATCCATTATTTCTCGCCCCTGCAGTAGGTGAGAGATTTTCACTAAAGGGCTCGCCTGCTAGCCTCCCATCAGGGGTTGCCATCATTTGCCTACCTTCTGCAATATGCCACATATCTGTGGTAGTAATATTGAAGGCCAACATATCTTTCACACCGACTTCATTGATAGAGGCTTCCTCTACTATATCTGTAAATCCTTTCATAAGTCTTCTTGCATGAGCGTCTGCAAAAGTATGATCCGTACCATACTTCGGTGCATTAAGACATGCACGCCGTAAGTCTTCATACCCTTCAAAGTTATGCTTTAAAGCTTCTACCATTTCAGACAACGTTGCTTTATGATCTGTATAGACCACCTGATCAAGCGCAGCCATCATATCCGTAGCAGTCCCTATATTACGTACCACATTGTAAAGTACTGCATACTTAGCCGCGCCGCTATAGATATCTTTCCCAGATGCTATAGTCCCATCTGTAAAGCAATCTATGCAACTCAGACGCGTCGAAAGGCGCTTTGGAAACGCTGCTTTAATCTTCCGGTAGTTTTTTGCGACCTCTGACATCTCCTCACGATATCCTTCAAATAATGTCTCATAGAGTACATCAATTGAATCATATTCTTGTTTTAACTTTTGACTGCCATCCATAAGGATCGTCATGATGCGATTGACCATAAGACAACTACTGTAAAGAATCTGTGCATATTTCCCTGGGATATCTGGCCAGTTACAGCCATGCATCGTGTAGTCTATACAATCCGCGTAATCAAACCCCGCCTTGATCATAGAAGGGATTTGATTCTCATCATTATAAATCATGATAGAGGCATTTTCCCTTATACGCTCGCACAGCGTATGCCATACTTCTTTGTTAATATCCTTTGTATACCGAAACACAATAAAAGGATTTTCAAAACGTGGATGAATGCATCTTACAAAAAGTGCTGTCAGCGGGTTATTCACATGATCGTGCTGATTGCTATAACCACCTAACACAATATATTGTGGTGTATCGTATGTTGGATTTCTAAACCATCCTGTATCTGTTGCCTCATCCCCACTGAGCTGGTGTTCTCCTCGCCCAAGTATGAGATTATTTTTACAGTAGAAATCTTCAATGATCCACCCTGCTTCCTCACGTGTCATAAGTCCCTCTTCCAGGTCGCGCATATAGTACGGCAACAATATATCATCCATGCGGCCATACGTTAGGGTCGAATTAATACTGGCATAGACAGAATAGACATGCCCAACAAAGAGCATCAGCTGCATAGCCTCATAAAAAGTTCTGGGTGGCTCTTGTGCAATATGTTCACTCATTTGAGCTAGTTTTTCTAGCCCTTGTTTACGTGCCGCTTTCGCATAACGTCCTATGTAGTTTTGGTAGGCCTGATAGACAAGGATCATCCCTTGAATAAAATCACATTTCTCCTGAGGTGCATCCTCCTGTATATGTCTTGCCAAGCTCTCCTTCGCTTCTTGAATATAGCCTCCTAGACCAATCTTCAGCAAAGTTTCCCAGCTCAATGTTATATGACCACCATCTACTAACCAATCCGGTCGCATGGCGCCGTGAAACCTCATCTGAAAGTCCGTTAGATAGTGTTCTTGTACCTCATTTGGTACGACTTCTTCTATACGCCCCAGTAAAATATCATCTGGTGATACAGGTAGACTACAATTTGCTAAGATATACCCTAGCCCCTTTCCAAGTTTCAGAGGCTGCGGCTCATCTTCAAGCAGCTGATCTGCCTCATCCATACAGACAATACGCTCAAACATCGTACTTTTAATGGGTTTGTTACGTAAGCTATCAAGTGTTTCTTCTATCAGTCTCTCTCTCTTTTTCTTTAATTGCTCCATATCTTATCACCTTCACTCAACTTTATTCTTTATTCAATCCATATGCTTTAATCATTTCTTTTAAACCCTAAATTAAGTAGTTAAGCTTATTAATATTTAGGCCCTCTGGAAACTTAGCTTGCTAAGCTTCCAGAGGGCTTCTTGAATGATGCAATTATTTTTCTGGTTTCAAATTTACTTTTTTAAGTAATATATATTAGTTAAGTGCCTCTTTTATTTCTTGAACCATTGTATGTGCTGCCTGCACGCCACCTGGTGAGATATACCATGCGACTGGATCAAGGTATATGATACGCCCTTCCTGTGCAGCCTTCATCTTATTCACTAAGCTATTACTTAGTATCTCTTTTGCAGTGCTTCCAGCTTCCCCATCTCCAGATACAACCGCTTGACGATCCACTACAAAGAAGTACTCGGGATTCACTTTCAGAAGGTATTCAAAAGTTACCACTTGTCCATGTGTTGACGCATCAATACTGTCATCTGCTGGTGTAATACCTAATGTGTTGTGTAGCAATCCAAAACGTGAGTTTGCTCCAAATACACTCACCTCACCCTTATTAACCATTGCGATCAGCCCCGTTGCATTCTTTTCTGTAGCCAATGTCCTTACTTCTTCTACTTGCTCATTAAAGTTGTTCATTAAGGCTTTCGCCTCTTTTTCCTTCCCAAATAAATCACCTAAAAGGGTTACATTTTTTTCTAAAGAACTTTTGTAATCATTATTATCTACTGTCATATAAATAACTGGTGCAATACGGCTCAACTCTTCATATTGATCTGCCTGCCTCCCTGATATAAAGATAACTTGTGGGGCAAGCTCGTAGAGCACTTCAAAATTCGGCTCTTTGAGCCCACCAATATTGGTATACGCCGTCCCCATATAAGCTTCTAAATACTGTGGGATTGAGCTGGTATCTTGCGGAACCCCCGTTACCGCTTCTACACCTAATGCTTGCATCGTATCCAATATGCCAAAATCTGTTACCGCTACAGAAGTAGGGTTTTTAGGCACCTCTACCTCACCATATTCATGTGTGATCCTCAATGTTTCTTGTGTCTGTGATGATGCTGCTCCTTGAGCTGTTTCATCCTTCGTTTGGCTACATCCTACACCTACAACACCCATCATCCCTACTAACATTAATGCAAATACTTTTTTAATTTGTTTCATTCTATTTTCTCCTATCTTTTTTCTCGTTATTGATAATACATACACATTTTTTTACATGCCACATCCATGATCTGGCATGGTACATCATAGAGCTTGGACATACGCTCACTTGTAACAATTGCGTCCACTTTGTCCAAGTGCGCTTCGTTACCGCCTTTTAAAGCCAATATGTAGTCTGAGTAAAATGCTGCGAAATTAATATCATGGATTACGATCACTACAGTTTTTCCAAGTTCGTCTACAAGACGGCGTAAAATCTTCATAATCTGTACACTATGCTTGATATCTAGATTATTAAGGGGCTCATCAAGCAATATATATTCGGTATCTTGTGCGATTACCATCGCAATATAAGCCCTTTGACGCTGACCACCACTTAATTCATCAAGGTACTTCTCTCTAATTGTATCAAGTTCCATATAAACTAAGGCTTCTTCAATCTTCTCCTGATCTTTTGCTGTCAATCTTCCTGCTGAATAGGGAAACCTTCCAAAAGCTACAAGTTCCTCGACACTCAGGCGCATGGTCATAGCATGAGACTGCCGCAGGAAGGCTACCTTTTTAGCAAGATCCTCAATTCGCCATTCACCAATCTCTTTACCATCAATCCATACTTCACCTTCACCTTCATCTTTTTTTAACACCTTACAAATCATAGATAAAATTGTACTTTTTCCTGCACCATTTGGCCCAATAAAAGAGGTGACTGCCCGATTTGGAATTTGGAATGAAATCGAATCCACCACTTTTTTACCTTGATAGGCCTTACTTATTTTTTTTACTGCTATCATAAACGACCCTCCTTCAATAATAAGTATAAGAAATAACTACCACCTACGAGATTGATGACCATACTCAGTGTCACCCCTAGGCCTAATACTCTCTCGATTAGCAGTTGCCCACCCACAAGACTCAGTATACTTATGAGCATGCTTGCTAGGATGATATATCCATGTTTATAGGTTTTGATAAGTTCTCTACCTAAATTAGCTACCAAAATCCCTAAAAAAGTAATAGGACCTACTAATGCAGTGGATACAGAAACCAGCACAGCCACTACCACCAGAAGCTTTCTTACAGCATGATCATAATCAACCCCTAAGTTCATTGCTTGCTCACGCCCAAGTGCCAACGCATCTAGCACCTTAAGCTCTTTTCGTGTATAAGCTATGGCAAGTCCCATTCCTGCTATTGACGGAATAAGTAATTTGGTGTTCATGGCATTAAAGCTCGCAAAGAGTTTATCTTGCAAGTTCAGAAACTCATTAGGATCCATCAAAAACTGCATCCCATCCGATAAGCTACTAAAAAATGTACCCATCACCATCCCTACCAGTACAAGATACACTATATGACTATTTTCCCTTTGGAACATCACACGGTAAAAAATGAGGCTCAGCCCAATCATCATCCCCAGTGTTAACGCAAAGTTCGCTATACTTCCTGATGCAAAATGACTCGTTGTTCCAATCAAAAATGCACTCCCCGTCTGTATGAATACATAAAGTGAATCCAGCCCTAATACATTAGGCGTTAGAATACGGTTATGGGTAACGGTTTGGAAGATAATTGATGAAAAAGCAATCGCACTACCTGTCACAACCATTGCCAATACTTTTGGCATACGCCTTCCTAAAAAATAGCTCATATTTTGTGGGGTTAATCCCATTCCTACAAAAATACCAATGACACCCACAACACCTGCAATCAATAGTATGATTTTATGTTTATCTTTCATATTGTTGCCTCCTTACTAGCAATACCAGGAAGATCCCACTTCCAACAACCCCCACAGTCAATCCTATAGGGAGCTCATAAGGTGCAATGATCATTCTTCCAAAGATGTCACACAGCAGTAAGAAGATCGCGCCAAGGATGCCTGTTAAACCAATATTCTTCTCTAAATGATCGCCCTTATAAAGGCGTACGATATTCGGTACAATCAATCCTATAAACGGGATGGTTCCTGCTATCAGTACAATCACTGTGGATACAAGCGCCACAATGATCAGCCCTATATTAACGATTTTTTGATAATCAAGTCCTAAGTTTGTTGCAAAACCTTCTCCCATCCCTGCTACTGTGAATTTCTTTGCATAGATAAAAGCGATAGCAACCAGTGGCACCACCAGATAGATCAGCTCGTAGTCTCCACCTACTATTAGCGAAAATTTGCCGTACATCCAACCTTGTACTACTTGCCCAAGGTTGAAGCTATAGGCAAGAAAACTCGTAATCGCACCAATCAGACTTCCGAACATCAATCCCACTAATGGGATATACATGCTATTTTTGACCTTAATCTGAGCTAGGATCCTCATAAAAAGGAACGTAGCACCTAACGCTGTGATGAAAGCAATGAGGGTTTGTGTCAAAATACCAGCCGTCGGAAAAAGAATTAATGTCAAGAGAATCCCTAGTTTTGCGCCATCTAATGTAGCACCCGTAGTTGGTGATACAAAACGATTCATACTCAGCTGTTGCATCATCAAGCCACAAATACTCATTCCAAACCCCGTTACAATCACACTGATCATACGTGGTATACGGCTTACTACAAAGATATGTAATGTTTCTAAATTGCCATTTATTAAGTCCCTAGTGGTAACCTCACTGACACCAATAAAAAGTGATAACCATGCCAGCCCTACCAAAAGGAGAATTAAACTATATTTCTTCATTTTTTGAAACTCCTTTTTAATTGATAATCTTTATCATGTTTATATAATAAATGATAACCGTTATCAATGTCAAGAAAAAAAAGCAGTCTAATCATTCCTCGTTGGAATGATTAGACTGCTTTTAATTATTCAGTCACTTGTACTTGTTGTGCTGCTTGTGCCATCTTTGGCTCTAATTGACGCATCTTAATGGTATAAACTATGACAAGAGGTATAAATGCTGCAATCCATGCAGCTGGGTCTGCAAGACAGATCCCTGCAAAGCCAATAAATGCCGGTAATGTGTAGGCTACTACCGCACGTGCAATCAACTCAAATACACCTGCCATCATCGGTACAAAGGACTCTCCCATCCCTTGTAATGCATTACGATAAATAAATATAAGACCCAATGGGATCAAGAACATCGCCGCATAGCTTAACACTTGACCCGCATAACCAAGTACTTCTTGACTTGGATTTTCTAAGAATACCCCAACAAGGGATTTTCCAAATAAAATAAGTATAATACTTGATAGAATACTTGTTCCAATAGAAATAAAAGTGATTGTCTTAACCCCTTCACGGATGCGGTGATAAAGCCCGGCACCTAGATTTTGTCCTACAAAGGTTGCTGTTGATACACCGTAAGTAACAAGCGGTTGCATCACCAATTGAATAACTTTGGAAGCTGCAGTATATGCCGCCATTACACTTGAACCAAAGATATTGATTGCACTCTGTAGTGTCATAATACCCATTGCAGTTATTGAAAACTGAAGTGCCATAGGAAGTCCTATGCGAAAATGTACACGGTAATAGCTAGATGGCACTTTGAAATCTTCTTTCTTAAGCCTCAAAATATGGAACCGTTTGTAGCTGTATGCTAGACATAATACTGCTGATAAACCTTGTGCAATATTAGTAGCATAAGCCGCACCTGCTACACCCATCTTGAAATTCACAATGAATACCAAATCAAGTATGATATTCACAATAGATGCAATAATCAAGAAGTATAATGGTGTCTTGCTATCTCCAAGTGCACGAAGAATCCCTGCAGACATATTATAAAATGCCTGAGTGAAAATCCCTGCATAAATTACTGTGATATAAGCATTCGCATAATCAAATACATTTTCCGGTGTATTCATCAGTTTTAGAAGTGGTGTCTTTAAGATCAACATGACTACAGTTACACAAAATGTCATGATAATCGTAAGTGTGATATTACTTGCTATTGCCTGCTTAACGCCCGTTTCATCCTTAGCCCCAAACCGCTGAGCAACCATAACAGAAAAACCACTGGTAAGTCCTAAGAGAAAACCATTGACTAAGAAGAACATTGAACCTGTTGACCCTACTGCTGCAAGCGCCTCTTCTCCTAAGAAGTTTCCTACGATGATTGTATCTACCATACTATAAAGTTGTTGAAAGACATTTCCTATAAGCAATGGAATGGAAAACCAAATAAATAACTTAAAAGGACTGCCTTGTGTCATATCATTTGTCATTGTCATAATCTCCTTACAATTTTTAAACCATCATCCATTATAGCCTATTCTGTATCTTTTGGCGATATTTTTTTATTGTAATCTTTTGCTTAGCTATTGCGATGCTTCATAACCATCCTCTTAAGTAATACTAAAAAAGACTGCTTTACCATTTTGGGGTAAGGGCAGTCTTTTCATTTGATAGAACGGGTTAGTGTTTACCCAAAATTCCTGGTTCCGTCATCGCAACAATATCTAAAATTGCTGCTAATTCTTCCTCTCTTAGGATGCCCTGATCTAAAATGAGCTGGCGAATAGCTACACCTGTTTTGATTGCCTCTTTTGCAAGCTCTGCTGCTTTTTGATACCCAATATAAGGACATAGTGCTGTAATGATCCCCACACTACTTTCTACTAATGCTTGGCAGCGCTCACGGTTAGCTGTAATCCCTGTTACACAGTTATCCACGAAAGTATTGACCGCATACGTTAGTGTGTCAATAGATTGGAAAAGACAATAGAAAATAATCGGTTCAAAAGCATTCAGTTCAAGTTGTCCTGCTTCTGCAGCCATCGTAATGGTCACATCATTTCCAATGATATTAAAGGCAACTTGATTGACCACCTCTGGAATCACAGGATTGACTTTACCTGGCATAATTGATGAACCATTTTGCTTAGGAGGCAAATTAATCTCGCCAAATCCCGTCCTTGGCCCTGAGGACATGAGTCTTAGGTCATTTGCAATCTTTGATAAACTGACTGCACATGCTTTAACAGATCCTGATACAGCTACAAAAGCATCTACATTTTGGGTGGCATCAATCAGATCATAAGCTTGTACCAACTCCATACCTGTGATGCGTGCTAAGTTTGGAACTACACGCTTGAGATACTGCGAGTCTGCATTGAGGCCTGTTCCAATAGCTGTACCGCCTAAGTTAAGGCATCTCATTTCATCCTTTGCTTTTTCCATACGATGAATATCTCTCATCACTGCTGCTGCATAGGCTTTGAACTCTTGCCCTAAACGAATCGGTACTGCATCTTGCATTTGCGTACGTCCCATTTTAATGACATCATCAAACTCTTCCGCTTTTTCACATAACGCTGTGTAAAGTCGTCTGAGTTCTACCTGTGCCTTTTGAAGTAGTTTAAGGGCAGTCATCTTACCCGCTGTCGGAATGACATCATTAGTCGATTGTCCACAATTGACATGGTCATTAGGATCTACTATCTGATAGTCCCCTTTTTTCCCGCCTAAGATTTCAATAGCTCTATTTGCAATGACTTCATTGGCATTCATATTCAATGACGTTCCTGCTCCCCCTTGAATAGGATCTACAATAAAATACTCGTGGAGCCTTCCTGCTATAATTTCATCACATGCCTTCACAATAGCATCTGTTACATGTTTATCCAGTATACCTACTTCATAGTTTGTAATGGCTGCAGCCTTCTTAATCTGCGCTAAGCTTGTAATAATCTCACTATGCATTTCTAAGCCTGTAATTCTGAAGTTCTCAGCTGCTCTGAGTGTTTGTAACCCATAGTATACATCTTTAGGTACATTCTTGGTTCCAATTGAATCCTTTTCCTCCCGATATTCCATACACGCTTCTTTTTCTATGTAGTCTTTTGACATACTTTCTGCTCCTTATACTTCTTATTTTTCTATGTTTTGTTCCCTGCCATGTTGTCTTATTGGATATCTAACTATCATTTATGTACACTATTCTATCACAAATAATTTTATAAATTAATATTTTTTATTAAATTATTTAAATTATTTTAATTAGTTTCTTTTATATTGAAAAATAATTAAAGAACCAGTTTACCTTATGGTATACTGGTTCTTCATCTCCGTGCTCATCTGAGTAACTACTTACTGTTATCTAGCTGACTGATCGTATCTAATAATTAATCTTAAATGTTTTAATCTCGAAAGGCTTAAGTGTCACATTAAATATCTGCGCGGATTCCATCACTTTTTGAGTTTCTTCTAACATATTCGTCTCTGCCACCACTTTTGGCATAAATCCTAATTGAATTTGCGTATTTGTATAGCCACCTTCTGATTCGTATACACGTACGATAAAGGCTTTCTCTTTGTCTTCACATGCTTTAATCGTTTCAATAATGATACTTGGTGCGCTTGATGTGATTAGTGATGGCATCTCACATCTTGTTGGTACAATCACAGGTTTGTAGTTGAAGGCATAAGCTGGCTTGATCGTCGTCTCTACATTAAAGCCACCTACGTGAGGCAAGAAGCCGTATTCACAGTAATGGCGCCCTTTATCCCCTTTATGATCAGGGTGGATACCGCCTTTATGCAAAGATAGTCTAAGTTGCCCTTCGAAGACTGAAATACCGTATTTGGAATCATTGAGTATTGCTACCCCATAGTTAGCCTCTGAGAGATCTGTGTACTTGTGGTTCACCGTTTCAAACTGTGCTTGTTCAATACTTGTATTTTTGGTTGTTGAACGCTTGAGGTGTCCAAACTGCACCTCTTGTCTTACAATATCTGTAAACAGTGTAGTATCAAAGGCTGCTTTCATGAAGCGGTGTGCTTCTTGCCAGTCCATCTCAGTCTCAAACTTAACAAGTGGACTATCCGCATAGAAAATCATATCTTGCTTCACAAAAGAGTTATCTGTCAGTTGATACTTGCTTCGTATACGGTACTCCACCGCGCCTTGTGCAATCACTTCTCTCTGGATGAGTGTTGCACAATCTTTGAGTTTGAGCTGCATATCTGCATCGACATCCCAGTTATCCCAGTATACTGGGACATCTTCACCAAAGAGAAGGGTATTGAGTGCATAGCCCTCACCTCTCAGTTCTCTATGGGTACGCTTGTCAATGAAGCTTTCCATAGCACCTTTTTCATTGAAAGTAATTGTTGCAAATGGTGTCTCTAGCGTATCTCCCTCTTGTACAAAGATACTTGGCTCTACCGCTTCACCTGCTACCAATGTGATCACCTTACTTCCATATGGTGGAATCACAATCCCTGCAACAGCTAATTTTTTATTGCCTTTGAGATCCTCTACGACTTGTTGTTTATAATCACCCGCTACAATCAAGCCTTCTTGATAGTCTAGATAAATGACCTCATCCTTTTCAAAAGAAGTGGTATTGATCAGTGTCAGATGCCCTTCTGTTGCCTCACCCAATCCTTTGACTGTATTTTGAAGAAGCGCCTGCGTCTCTTCAACAACCTCTGTCATCTGCGCTCTACATTCTTCATGCGGGCGTGAAACACATGTACCAGGGAGAATATCATGGAACTGGTTGACCAAGGTGGTATTTTGATGCATGCGGTATGCTTCATCTGATGCGACCTCTTGGTTTGCTATTGCATTTTGTACATTGATATACTCCAAGTTATGAAGTGCGATTTCAGCCAAACGATTGTTGCGCTTGATCTCATGTTGGTTAGTTAGTGTCCCTCTATGAAGTTCAAGATACAGTTCCCCGCTATATGTTGCAGCATTTTCTACTGTATGCTCTAAGTTTTGCATGAAATCACTTACGCTCGTATAGGCCATTTTTGGACAGCCATCTAAGTCTTCACAACGCTTGGCAACTTCAATCATTTCAAAGAGTGGCCCACCACCACCATCTCCAAATCCATAAGAAACAAGTTTTTGATCTGTGACATGCTTTTGTTTGATGGCATCATTGTTTTTCTCATTATAGACCAAATCATAAGTGTCCTTTGGTGATGGCCACACATGGGTTTTGTTGAAGTGGGCAAGTACCTTGCTGCCATCAATCCCCTTCCACCAGAACGTATCATATGGGAATTGATTGGTATCATTCCAAGAGATTTTAGTTGTGAGGAAATAGTCTACACCACAACCTTTCATAATCTGAGGAATCGCTGCTGAATAGCCAAATGTATCTGGTAACCAGAATGCATCTGAGGTGTAGTTAAAGTGTTCCCTTGTAAAGCGTTGCCCCCACAGGAATTGTCTGATCATAGATTCTCCTGAGGTAATATTACAATCACACTCGACCCATACCCCACCATTTGGTTCATAGCGACCTTCTGCTACACGTGTTTTCATTGTTTCAAAGAGTTCTGGATAATGCTGACGCATCATATCTCCATGGTATGCTGAGCTTTGTACAAAGCGATACTCTGGATATTGATCCATCAAACTCATCTGGTTGGAATAAGTACGTGCACATCTTTTGATGGTTTCATCCACATGCCATAACCATGCGGTATCCATATGGCTATGTCCAATAATCCCTACGGTTGGCACTGATGGGCCATTGTGTTTACTCAGTGCGTCTGCCATCAACACTCTACCTTGCTTTAATACCTCTTGAAGGGTATCAAAATCTACTTGCTCAACTGAATACGGTAAGATCTCATGGAGTTTTAACATCACTTGAATGATTTCAGCTTTTCTAAAGCTTGTATCAGGTAGCTTCTCTATCAGTTCTAAGAGGACGCGAAGGTCAAAATAGAAATCGGCAACACGGTCATTTTTTTTGTGTACTGTAACCCCTTGGAACTTATGATGGAAATCATCTGTCCCATGGTGATCATAAGGTCCACATCCCGGATTGAAATGCCCTGCATACGTTTCGACTACCACTTCAATCTCTTGGCCTGCCGCCGCTTCTTGTACGATCATATCGCTATAGTGACCATC
>JBOFIR010000054.1:0-4736 GCA_051650265.1 Cellulosilyticaceae bacterium | reverse complement strand
ACCTTATATCCAAACTTTAGATAGTGTTATTTCCAAGGAAAAGTCGGAGGTAGATAATCTGATAAATACCCAAAAAACAACGGAGAGTATGGTTCAACTATACACGGAACAAGACATCTTAGATAATGGTAAATTGAGAGTTGTATTTAATGGGTATTCGCTTTTTGACTTACAACTGTATAAAGGTGGTGTGCTCCAATCAACGACTTATGGTAATGGGGGCTATCAGTTGATGGGATATGCTTCGAAGTCAATAGAAGATCCAACGACGTTGATTGGAAGTAGAATACCTATCCAAATTGGAAACAGTATGAATCATAATAGTGTGGCAATAGATCATAATGGCTGTCAACTAACCTTTCAAACAGATATAGATTTTACTGCTGATGGTAAAGGTATTCAAGTTAGTTATAGTGTGACAAATAATGATACAACAGATACTTATCTCAGTTTTAGTAATTTGGCAGATGTGCAAATGGGATATAACGACTATGCACCTGTTGAAAAGCTTGATGGAAATAAGGCTTTTAGGATGTATGATTCCCAGCAGGACATTCAACTTTTGGTTAATGGTCGTGGAAAGTATGGTAAACCTAGTGTGAGTACGATTTGGTTTGGTGGATTAGGTGCACTATGGGCTAATCAATTTGAAAATGTGGAGGATGATAGTGTAGAGGGTGTAGATAGTGGAATGGCATACTCTTGGAAAAACCAATTAATTAAAGCAGGGGAAACAAAAGTATTTAGTATAGCAATGACGATAGGAGAAATTAATCCACCGCCTGTATTAGAAAATACGACACCAGCACAGATTGAAATTCCAAGGGGTAATACAATTACTTTCGATGCTAATGGTTATGACCCAGTAGGGGAGACAATGGATTTATATTATAGTATTGATGGAGAAGACGCTGTATTTGCAAATGTTGTGATGCAGGAAGGCACATACTATAGAGGCGAACTTGTTATACCTAAGACACTGAGCTTAGGAACCCATCAAATTCATGTATTCTTGGTGAATGCGAGTGGTATGCCTTCTAATGAGCTCACTTTTGAAATTAATGTTATTCAGCCAATTTACAAAGTCACCTATGATTTTAATGACCCAACAACAAGTAGCATCCTAACTGTTGATATTCCTGATGGGGAACTCTTAACTAGGCCAGAAGTACCTACTAGGGTAGGTTATACTTTTGGTGGATGGTATAAAGATGAGGCATGTCAGGTACCATGGAATTTTGATGTGGATCGTATAGTGGAGAGTATGACGCTTTATGCGAAGTGGGCCGTCAATGGATATGAGGTGAGCTATCAGCTTAATGCCCCAGATGCAATAGGGAATATCCCGAGTCATGTAGTAGACTATGGCCAATACCTAACTGCCCCAGAGGCACCTACTAGGGATGGCTATACTTTTGGTGGATGGTATAAAGATGAGGCATGCCAAGTACCATGGAATTTTGGTGTGGACCGAGTGATGAGTCATACAACTTTGTATGCGAAATGGCAGATTAATAGTTATCGCGTACAGTTTGATTTGAATTATCCATCTGCAATTCAGATCATTCCAAATCAAACCATTGAGTATGGTGGTAAGGTTGTAGTTCCGCAGGTGCCAACACGGTATGGGTATACTTTTGGTGGTTGGTACAGGGAAGCAAGTTGTAAAGATGATTGGAACTTTAGTAAAGACCAAGTGAGAGAAGAGACCACATTATATGCAAAATGGACAGAAGTACCAGCACCACCTATTGAGCCAGTAACACCAGGTGGAAATGAAGTAGCCATTATCATAGATGGCAAGACACAACAAATTGGTTCACAGTCAACTACGCAGAGTGGAGGGTTTGTAATCACGACATTGACAGCTAATGAAAGTGCATTGCAACAGTCACTAGCGGTTGCACCAGCTGGTGCTGTAGTTGTCTTTCCTGTGAATGCACAAGGTGCAGCAGGTGTGCAGGTCAATCTTACAGGGCAGATGGTCAGTTATATGGAGCAAAAGGATGCCATCATAGAAGTAAGGACTAATCATGTAAATTATCAAATTCCTGCAAGTCAGATTGATATTGATAGGATACGAGAGACTATGGGAGCTGACATATCACTACAAGATATCAATCTTCAAGTAGGCATCCGATCTGCTTTGACAGAAGATGAACAAAGTCACATTTCGCAAGTAGCACAGACGCAGGGGGTACAAATAGTTACACAACCACTTATATTTGATGTGAGAGCGGTTCATGGAGAAAATCAAGTGGCTATTAATAGGTTCAATCAATATGTGCGCAGAGAAGTTGCTATTCCAGAAGGTATTGATCCTAGTCGTATTACGACCGGTGTTGTACTGAGTGAATCAGGAACATTGATGCATGTACCTACATCTGTAGTTGTAGTAGATGGTCGCTATTATGCACGCATTAATTCACTCACAAACTCTACGTATATGGTAGTCCACAATCCTGTAAAGATTGAATCACTCAAAGGCCATTGGGCGGAACAAGCGATCAATAATCTAGCAAGTAGAATGGTACTTGAAGTAAATCTAGCAGGAATAGTTGAACCTCAAAAGATCCTTACACGGTCAGAGGGAATCAAATATTTTGTTAAAGCATTAGGACTTGAACCTAAAGGATCAGATGTATTTAAAGATGTGAGCGCGGATACAATGGCCAATGATTATATTGGTATAGCGGATCAATATGGGCTAGTAGAAGGGCGTAAGGTCGATTATTTTGAGCCAGAACAGTCACTTACAAGGGAAGAAACGATGCTGATCGTTGACCGCGCAGCAACTTTTATGGGATTAGATCATCAGCTAGCACCACAACAAATAGAAGAAATTTTGGCGGGTTATCAAGATGGGGATCAGGTAGCAGATTATGTAAGAGAAGCGGTAGCGTTTTGTATTCAAAAAGGTATTATTCAAGGGCAATCTAAGACTTTATTAGGTGCAAAAACGCCGATTACACAGGCTGAGTTGGCTGTTATCTTGCAAAATATGCTACAGGTAGCAGATTTGATTAATAAATAGCATCAAGCAATTAAAAAATAAAGGGGGAGCATGGGACAGAATAGGCCTCATGCTCTTTTTGAAATTTAAGCCCAATATGAATTGGTTAATGTATGCTAAGGTGAGCAAAAATTCATGGTGATATTACGAATAGCATTGGCTGAAAATAGAGCGTATCATAATGCTTACAACGGGACAGCGCAACAACAAAAATAAATGATCAGTACATAACCAAACCAATACATACCTAAAGGGGAGAGCGATAGAGATGAAGAGCATTGGAAAATTATTAAAAGCAGGGTTATTAAGTATGGTAGTTGCAGCGAGCAACATTAGTGTGATGGCGATTGAGGCGGCACCAGTCGTACCAGAGAACGTCAAAGCAAAATACATATTCTTCTTTATAGGAGATGGCATGGGCGCAGCACAAAAACAGTTAGCTGAGCTCTATCTGCAAGATCAAGAGGAAAGCAAAAATGTGAAGCTTACTATGAGCGAATTCGATGAAGTGGGACTTGCTACTACTTGGTGCGAGGATTATCTCGTCACTGATTCGGCAGCGGCAGGAACAGCTTTATCGACGGGACACAAGACAGACATGGGTATGATTGGTGTGACACCGGATGGCAAACCGGTAGAGACTTTAGTAGAAAAGGCGGAGAGTCTTGAACTAGCTACTGGGCTAGTGACCACGACGCGTATTACACATGCAACGCCGGCTTCTTTTGCAGCGCATGTTGCTAGCCGAGAGGATAACAATGAGATTGCGCTTGACTATATGGATTCTGGTGTGGAATACTTTGCGGGAGGCGGTGCGCGTCACTTTGTAGGTCCAAACTATAAAGGAAGTGATGTAACGGGCAAGCCTATTGTAACGAAGCGAACGGATCAGAAAGATCTGGTGAAGGAAATGAGGCAGCAGGGCTATAGTACCTTTATTGGCGAAGAAGGTGCAAAGACGTTCGCTACCTATACGCCGAAGGCTAAGGATAAAGTCTTTGCAACTTTTGCGAGTTCCCATATGCCTTATACGGTAGAATTGGATACCCTGTATGCAGGAAGAGGTGTTCCAACACTGGCGCAGATGGTGCGTAAAGGGATTGATGTATTAGATGATTATGAGAAAGGATTTTTGATGATGGTCGAAGGTGGACGGATCGATCAGGCAGCGCATGCCCATGATGGGACAAGTACAATTCAAGAGACGCTCGCTTTTGATGATGCGATTTAGGAAGCCATTAACAGGAGTCAAAGTCTCAGTAGAAGACACGCTTCAGGGAGCGTATAAAGGAGATCGATCAACGTATTTTGACTACATAGCCAAGAATTTGGGATTAATCGATCTAACGGCGGACGAAAGGGCAATGATTGAGCGGGGAATGGAGGTTTGGGATGATGAAGGTTCCTTTGCAGATTATGGCCACTATAACCCAGTTGCCATGGAGACAATCCATGTAATCAATAATAGAGCGAAAGTGGGCTTTAATACATATACCCACTCGGGGACATTGGTCCCAATCTACACAGTCGGTGTAGGTGCCGAATACTTTGGAGGAAATCTAGATAATACAGATATTCCAAAGCTGATCACTGCCATCATGGATTAGATGGCAAGCCGTAGTACACAAGACTAGAAAAAGGAGATGTACTTTAGAAACCGCGGTCTAAAGTGCAATGAAAAAATCCATGCAGCTTAAGTTTAAAGATTTTTATAAATTTATTG
>JBOFIR010000053.1:0-28905 GCA_051650265.1 Cellulosilyticaceae bacterium | reverse complement strand
TGATTGCAGGGATTGTTGTTTTCAAATTAGACAAATAAAAAAGTGAAAAGCAGATTGCTTTTCACTTTTTTATTTGTCCGTTTTCAAGATGAAGGATGCGTTGGTTAGAAGAACCCACATACTTGATACGCTCGGTATGGAGCGATGCCACATAAGGGCCTTCTACCAACACATCTATATAAGGAAGAAGTTTTGCGAGGTTGGCATCTTCTAAGAGCTGGGTATAGAGGTAGCCAGTATAGACCCAGACATTAATCTGAGCAGCGCGGAGTTGCTTGAGCAATGAAAGAAGTGAATCCGCCTGCTCAAAGGGATCTCCACCAGAGATGGTCACGCCGTCTACTAGTGGTAGATTTTTCTGGATACGTAGCCAGATGTCGGTGAGGCTTACAGCTTCACCGTAGCCAAAGTGCTGCATCTCTTGGTTGTGACAGCCAGGACATGCATGAAGGCAGCCAGAGAGGAAAAGGGTTGTGCGGAACCCTTCACCATTGACCAAGGAGTGGTCCAGGAAGCCTGCAACTTGCAGCATCATTAGACCATGTGATACACAGATTTGTGGGCTTCACCATCATGGGAAAGACGATCTGCACGCTCCGCACACTTACCACCGCCGAAGCGTTCATCTAGGCTGAGGTAACCTGTGACGCGGCTAATCCCTTGGATGGATTGGCTACCACAATCTGGGCAGCTTTTCACGCTATCTTCAATTGTCTGGCCACAATCTTTGCAGTAGCGTAGGTGGAAGTTGATCCCCATGTAGCTGATATTAGAATGCGTATAAGCATAAGTAATGATCTTTTCAATCGTTTCTGCAGATGGATACCCGTCTACTTCGATGTAACTGATATGGCCTGCATTACAGAGCTTATGGAATGGTGCTTCGATCTGAATCTTATCGATGATAGAGATTGGGAAGCCTACAGGTACATGGAAGCTATTGGTGTAGTAGTCTTTGTCTGTCACACCAGGAATCAGACCAAAGCGTGCACGGTCTTGAAGGATGAATTTGCCACTGAGCCCTTCAGCTGGGGTTGCATAACAGCTCCAGTTCATCTGTGTATCCGCTGTCACTTTGTCTGTGAACTGGCGCATACGTGTGATGATGCGATAGCCAAGTTCTCTAGCTTCTTCACTTTCACCATGGTGAGCACCTACCAGGGCATGAAGCGTCTCAGCAAGACCGATAAAGCCGATTACCCATGAGCCATTTTTGAGGATCGGTTCAATGGTATCTTCTGGGGAGAGTCCTTCAGAACCAAGCATCAGCCCTTGACCTGCTACGAATGGAAGGTCTTTGACTTTGAGCTTACGAACAACCTCATAGCGGTGAAGGAGTGATTCTTTGGCAAGGCTTAGGCGATCATCTAGGAGTTCCCAGAAAGTATCTAAGTCACCACCAGCGAGAATCCCAAGTCTTGGTAAGTTGATTGTTGTTGGTGCATTATTTCCACGTCTATTTGGGCCTTCAGGGCCATTGACATTGGAGCAGACATACGTACGGCATCCCATAGTTGCTGGAAGAATGCCTTTTTGGTAGTAGTGAAGATTGAAGTCTGCATCAATATTCATAAATGTAGGGTTCATACGTGTTGCAGCAACACGGCATGCGAGCTTGAATAAGTAGAAGTAAGGGTCACTTACTTCACGATTTACACCTTTTTTGACACGGAAGATAATGTTTGGGAAGATTGGCTGTTCATTCTTACCAAGTCCTTTTTCATATTCTTCAAGGAAGATCTGGCAGACCATAGCTGCATCTTCTGTCAACGGGATACCAATATTGAGACTACTAAATGGAACCTGGGAACCAGCACGTGAATGCATAGTGTTGAGGTTGAAAACGATGCCTTGCATTGCTTGGTGTACACGTCCACGTAGTTTTTCTTCTACGAATGCATCAAAGGCTTCAGCGCTCATCGCACCTTGAAGTGGGCTGAACTCCTCTCGGATCTCATCACGTGTTGCACCTACGTATTCCGCCATATCATTGTCAAAATTGACGTGAGATTGGCCGCCAAACATATCGTTTTGTGAAGATTGAAGAAGGATGCAGCTGAGTTCTGCAGCTGATTCAATGCGCTTTGGTTTGTTGATAGTCCCGTAGCCTGTGTTGAAGCCATTTTTGAATACATCGCCTGTATCAATATGAAGGCAGTTGAGTGTGAGGTTGTAACTATCGAGGTCGTGATAGTAAAGGTCGCCTAGTTCATGGCGTTTTGCAAGATGTTTTGGCATGGTTGAAAGGTTATGCCACTTGTTGGTTTCGCTTGCAATACGAAGAAGTTTGGAAGAGAAGTTATTTCCTACGTTGGCATTGTCACGGTCTGTTTCGATCCCAATGGTATGGACTGTGTCCATAAGCTCAGATTTGAGGTCACGGATACGCGTTCTTTCTTTTCTATAATTTGCATAAGCAGCACATACTGCAGTAAATTCAAGTTCAAGTAAAGTTTGTTCGATGAGGTCTTGAATCGCTTCAACCGTGATTTCATAAACGGCTTCATCTTGGATGCGTTTTTCTACTTCCCTAGTAATGTGATCTACATCCAGTTGCAAATTAAGTTCTTTGGCAGGACGTGTGATGGCATTTCTGATTTTGCTTGTATCGTAAGCCACTTTTCTGCCGTCTCTTTTAATGACATAGTATTCCATAATGAATCCCCCTCATAAATAGCCATATGTACCTATGGGCAAATTAATAGGCGCCCTCAAGAAAGGACGCACCGCAATTGGTACTATATATGTGTGATTTAAACTATATAATATACTATATGTTGTGTATCTGCTTTTCAATAGAGTATTTTTATAGAAATTTGTCAAGCAATTTTTTTAGAAAAAATCGTGGGGAATTGTCCAAGAAAATAAAACAATTTTCATCAATATTCCAGTTGCTATTTGATATAAGATGTGTATAGTTGCAATATATTATAAATAAGGTAAAATAGAAACTGACTTTATATGGTGAAGGAGACGGGATAATGAGATCGTATGTAGTTGTAGATATTGAGACAACAGGCACGCAGCCTTTAAAAAGTGATATTATTGAAATTGGTGCAGTTTATATAGAAAATCATCAGGTAGTAAAAAAATATAGTTCTCTTGTAAAACCAACACAAGAAATTTCGGAGTATATTGAATCCATTACAGGGATTAATAATGAAATGGTAGCAAATGAAAGACCAATAGGTGAGGTTTTGCCAGAATTTCTTGCATTTTGCGGAGATGTGCCGTTGGTAGGACATAATCTGATTGTATTTGACTATCGTATGCTCAAGGTTAAAGCGACACGCCTTGGCCTACCTTTTAGCAAGGAAGCGGTGGATACGCTCATCGTATCACGTAAGCTTCTTGCCGACTTGCCAAGTCGTAAGCTGGGAGATCTTTGTGGTTATTATGGGATCGATCTTGTCAATGCACATCGTGCATATGATGATGCCTATGCCACTTATCTGCTTTATGAGAAGCTATATGAAGACTTTGGGAGCAGTGAACCAGAACTTTTTGTACCTGAGCGCCTCACGTGGGAGCTGCCAGAATTTGTACCCATTACGGCAAAACAAAAGAGTTTCTTATTAAAACTTTGTGAAATGCATAAGATAGTATTAGCGCAAGACATTAAGAGTTACTCCAAATCAGACGCCAGCCGTCAGATCGATGCGATTATTAGGGAGTACGGAAGGGGCTAGATCAAAGTATGAATTTAATCCATGAGTATTATTATGGAAAAGCAGATACAAAAATATTTTGTAGGCGTGATATTCCTTACAAAAGTAGAGGGATTGTCGTGATTGCACATGGATTTATGGAACACTCAGGGAGGTATATTGATTTTGCAAAGGAATTGGTAGCACATAATATAGGCGTTTGTATAATCGACCACAGAGGCAACGGTTTATCGGGTGGAACGAAAGGTGATATTGAGGATTTCTTTGATTTTGTAGAGGACTTACGTGCAGTGGTGACAGTACTAAGGGCCAAGTACAAAAAACCTGTGATGACATTTGGGCATTCAATGGGCGGACTTATTACCTTTATTTATGGAATTAAATATAAGGAAGAGGTATGTGGTCAGATTTTTTCATCACCGGCATTGGGTGTACCACTAGGATGCAAGAATCTCCCACCTGCATTTTATGAAAGTATGGGGCATGTAGCAGGAGAACTGAAACTTCACCGTGTGGGGGAGAGTATGGCGACCCGTAATCAAAACTTTGTAGAGGTATTCAAGAAAGATCAGCTCTCCAATGAGTTTGCAACCATACGCTTTATGGATCAATTTCTACGGATTGGTGTGGAGTACGCCATCAAACATGCTTCAGAGTATGGTCATGATGCACTCTTCTTGCTAGGGGATCAAGACAAGGTCATTCCAATCAATCGGAATCGTGAGCTTCTCAAGCAGATCTCACCTGAGCGGATTACGGTGAAGGAATATAAGGGATGCATGCATGATTTGCTCCATGACCTGGATGAAGAGGTGGTCAAAGTGGAGGAAGATATTGTGGTGTGGACACTCGAACATTTCAAAAAGTGCGAATAGCACTTTTTTTTTGCCCTTTTTGAGTGGGGGAAAAGGTATGCCTTCTCCAAATGCTTCATATTTATAGTAAGAAAAGGAAGATAGAGAGGAAGTACCATGGCAAATGAAACCAAGACCTACATGGTAGAAGATCGTATAGATCTTAACCAAATCAAAGAAAAATTCCCAAGATTTGACTTTTGGCAGATCGCGCCAGGGATCATCGCTGTGCAAGTGCCCAATGATGCACAAGCAGAGCTTGTAGCATTTGAAACACAAGTGGATATTGTAGGTATTCCTACATTGTATGGGCTCAATGTGGATACAGGTTTTGAAGATAGTAATATCAATTTTTTTCATAACTATCCTTTTGGGGAACTACGTGGAAATGGTGTGCTGATCGGATTTGTGGATACAGGGATAGACTATACCAATCCACTTTTTCAATATGAAGATGGAACCACGAGGATCAAAGCCATCTGGGATCAGACGGTAGCTGGTAGCACGTCTCAGCTTATCAAATATGGAGACGTCTATACGGAAGAGCAGATCAATGAGGCACTTAAAAGTAGTGATCCTCATAGTATTGTCCCTGAAAAAGATGAAGTAGGGCACGGTACTTTTCTTGCAGGTGTGGCTGCTGGATACGATCGGAGTGGCAATAATACCTATGAAGGCGGTGCACCTGATGCCGGACTTGTAATTGTCAAACTAAGGCCTGCTCAGCAGTATTTAAGAGACTATTACCTCATTGAAAACAATGTGTATGCTTGTCAAGATAACGATGTGCTAGCAGGGATGACCTTTTTGATGGATGAAGCGCGGAGGCAGGGAATGCCAATGGTGATTTGTATTGGAGTAGGAGGCAATTGGGGTGCACACAACGGTTCAGCCATTGTAGAACGGTTTATTCAGACAACGACAGTTTATAATGACCTTATTATAGTAAGTTCTGCGGGTAATGAAGCGAACAAGGCGCATCACTATGAAAACCAGATTAAAGAAGGTGAGATGCAAGAGCTGGAGGTGAATATTGGCGAAGATGAGTCGGGGATGATCATTCAGCTATGGGCAAGTCCGATTGATAAATTAGCAGTAGGACTTTCCAGCCCTCTAGGTTATCAGATTGAAAAGGTGCCTGTTGCAAACAATATACCTGTTTCTTTCAATCCACCCCTTGAAAATACCAAGATCACCATCACTTATAGATGGCCGGATATTGCTACCGGTGCAGAACGTATTGAGATTCGTCTCGAGAATCCTACACCAGGAATCTGGACGATCAGGGTCTATGGGGAGCTTATCGTTAATGGTAGTTACAATCTATGGCTTCCAAGAGAAGGATTTATTAGGCCGAATACCAGATTTAACAAACCAGAGGCATATACCACTGTATGTATTCCTGCGACTTCGGCAAATGGGCTTGTGGTAGGTGCGTATAATAGTAAGGATAAGAGTCTTTATGTAGCATCGGGCAGAGGACCCACTACAAATGGTGTAATCAAACCGGATTTGATCGCACCAGGAGTGGATGTGGTAGGACCGAGCCGAGATGGAGGGTACACTACTTATACAGGAACTAGCGTAGCAGCAGCCATTACCAGTGCTGCCTGTGTACTACTAATGGAATGGGCTGTTGTCAAAGGCAATATGCCAAAGATGAATACCCGTGTCGCAACAACGATGCTTATACGAGGTGCACAGCGTCAGAAGGGGACGGCATATCCGAATAATATAGAAGGTTATGGTCGGTTAGATCTTAAGAATACCATTTCATTAGGTTAGGAGGGAGCTTATGTATAATAACAAACTCAGTCCACAAGTTCAGCTTGCGCTCAAATATCAAAAACTTTTGCCAGATATTGGATTTGTTGGAACGACAGGTTTTTTTGTAGGGGATGAGCTATGGGATATAGTGATCACTTACTTTGGTGATCTCACACCCATTGAAGAAGAACTCGGTATCACGATCATTCCCATTACATCAAACTTTGCTACTGCCACCATTCCCAAATCACTCATTGTCTCACTGACACAATACCCACAGATTGTTTATGTGGAGTTTCCCGAAGTGATGGATTATATCAATGAGGTGGATCTCAAAGATGCGTGTATTACCTCGGCGGCACTCAATCAAGGTAATTATACACTGACTGGAGAAGGTATACTGATTGGTGTTGTAGATAGTGGGATTGACTATAGTCATGTGGAGTTTAGTACACCAGATAATAAGACACGTATTGTTGCACTGTGGGATCAGAATATTCCCTCAGATCAGAGCGCCCCTTTTGAGATGGGGACAATCTATACAAGAGAGCAGATCAATGAGGCGCTCGCACTTCCGGTGGAAGAGCGCTACAAAGTAGTGCCAAGTGATGACAGAATAGGGCATGGTACAGCGATTACAGGGATTGCAGCAGGCAATGGAAGAGGCAGCAAAGGTGGGCGCTTCCTTGGGGTTGCTACTCAAAGTGAACTGATCGTGGTGAAGGTGCGAGATGACCTGCAGAAGTACAAGAGAGGACCACGCAACACAGATGTCATGAAAGGGATTCAGTATGTAATTGATGAAGCGACTAGACTCAAAAAGCCTGTAGTGATCTTGATTGGTGTAGGGATGAATGAAGGAAGCCATAGAGGTGATAGCACACTTGAACTTTATATCACACAGGCCATGGCAGGGGCGTACGGTAACCTTGTGGTTGGTGTAGGCAATCAGGGGAATAAAGATAGTCATACGGCGGGCAAGATTGCCCAAGAGCAGAAAAAAGAGGTTCAGATTCTTGTGGATAAGGGGCAACCTTATTACTTTTTTACATTGTGGAAGAACTTCAGTGATACCATGGGTATTACCATTCAGGCGCCATCTGGCGAAAAGACTGAGGTGCTCAATGGCATTATCAACAACCGTGCTTTTATCTTTGGCAATACGGTGGTACTTATCAACTTTTCAGAGCCAACACTTAATAGTCAGGAGCAACAAATATTAGTATTCTTGGAAAGTGCGGATGGGGAGGCTATAGATCCTGGGATATGGACGCTTACAATAGAAGGGGAAGATATTGTAGATGGCACCTATAATATTTGGGGTTCATCTACAGATCCGCTCCAACAGTTCACACGCTTCTTAGAGCCCGTAGAAGATACCACGCTGACGATTCCTTCTACAGGGAATATCATCACAAGTGTGGCCGCGTACAATGTCAGTACCCAGCAGATTATGAGCTTCTCAGGAAGAGGGTACACTGCGGATGGGCGGATTAAGCCAGACCTAGCAGCGCCAGGACGTAATGTAACAGCACCACAATCAGGTACGGTAGATGGGTATGTTGCTGTATCAGGCACAAGTGTTGCAGCTGCATTTGTAGCAGGGTCATATGCCATTGTGATGGAATACGCTATCATACACAACAACGATGCTTTTATGATAGGACCTAGACTTCAGGCTTATGTGACTAAGAATACAAGGCGTAACCCTCTGTATGCACCCTTCCCCAATCCGCAGTGGGGATATGGCGCATTGTGCTTAGAGAAAGTGATCGATGACCTAAAGACGCGCTACAATACTGCACGTGAAGGGGGTATTGTATGAATCCGAAGACTGATCCAACGATAGAGATTTTGACCAATATCCCTAGTAGTCAGCTAGAGGAGCAGAAACTCAAACTACAAGAACAAGGGATCTTGATAGGTAACAACATCGATGTCATTGTCAAGTATAACGGTGATATTCGGAGTGTGGCAGCCAAGGAACAAGGCACTGTGCAGATTCTAAATCAGCGCTTTGCAGTGATTACCTTGCCACCAGAGCGGGTGAAGAATCTAATCAATTATACAGAAGTAGAATATATTGAAGCGCCGCAAAACTTTATTTATAACTTAACAGCAGGGATGAATGCGGCATGTATC
The DNA here is from genome assembly GCA_051650265.1 of Cellulosilyticaceae bacterium. Taxonomy (GTDB): domain Bacteria; phylum Bacillota; class Clostridia; order Lachnospirales; family Cellulosilyticaceae; genus JBOFEH01. The sequence continues at coordinate 20,474 of JBOFIR010000053.1, read as the reverse complement.
AGGCCTGTACAAGAGCGCGCCCCATACAATCTCAAGGGTAATGGCGTGTTACTCGGGATTATCGACTCTGGGATCACCTATGCGCACCCTGATTTTCGCAACCCTGATGGCACTACCCGGATCGCAGGCCTGTGGGATCAGACCATAACTGGCAATCCCCCTCTGGGGTTTAAAGAGGGGACAGAGTATAGTAGAGAACAGATTAATGAAGCACTCAGTCAAAAGACCCGAGCCGAGCAGCTTGCCATCGTGCCCAGTACAGATACACTGGGCCATGGGACTCATGTGGCAAGTATTGCAGGTGGCAATGGCCGGGCGTCTCGAGGTGTAGAGGTAGGCGCTGCGCCAGAAGCGGAGTTTGTGATCGTAAAGCTAGGTAATGCGGGGAAAGGTAGCTTTGTGCGTACGGTAGAGATTATGTTGGCACTCAAGTATGTGATCGAGAAGGCGCGGGAGCTTGGTAAGCCGATGGCTATCAATCTCAGCCTGGGGATGAATGAAGGCTCTCATGATGGGCAATCACTGATCGAGCAGTACTTCGATGATATGGCACAGGAATGGAAGGTCAATATTGTGGTAGGGGCAGGTAATGAAGGCGCTGCGGAGAATCACTTTGAGGGACGCGTTGCAAACGGCAGACAAAGTAGCTTTCAATTTCAGATTCCCCCGAATAAGAAGAGTTATAGTTTTACGATCTGGCAGAATTTTATTGATACCTTGGCTGTACAAATCGTAAGCCCTACAGGGGCGAGTACGCCACGCATTACGTATGCACAGGGGCCACAGCGTTATGTGTTGGATAATACAGTGGTTTATACGACTTTTGCAGGGCCATCACCACTCAATGGTGATCTGCAGTTTGGTGCGGAACTTAATGGAATAGGTGGTGGGTCTATTACGAGTGGGATCTGGACAGTCAATGTGTTTGGGATCGATGTCACGGATGGGCGTTTCAATGTATGGGGAGAGACACAGGAACTTGCTGGTAAAGACATTTTTTTCCTAAAAGCGAGTCCAGAGATTACGGTAACGACGCCTAGTACAGCAGCCAATGTGATTACAGTTGGCGCATATGATCCTGTGACCAATCAGATTGCCCCTTTTTCAGGTAGAGGATTTACACGTGAAGATAGTCGTGTCAAACCTGATCTGGTGGCACCAGGGGTCAATATACTTGGTGCGAGTAACACGGGAGGTTATACGACAATGAGTGGTACGAGTATGGCGGCGCCACATGTGACAGGAGCCATTGCACTGATGATGGAGTGGGGCATCGTAAAAGGAAAGAATCCTTTTCTCTATGGAGAAAGTGTCCGTACTTATCTCTTGAGAGGAACCAATAGGGATGTGCCTGGGGTGAACTTTCCTGATCCAAGATGGGGTTATGGTAAACTCTGTCTCAAAAATACAATGGACATCATGCGTACGCAACAAATTTTGTAAAAAATATAGGGAACTTTTCATAGTCTTTCGTTGTCTAAATATAATGAAAGACTTTTTTTGCGCGCACAAAAATTTAAGAAAATCTTAAGAAATAAGGGGAGACCTCTGATAGGACTAGGATAAAAGCATATTGTACAAAGGTGGAGGCGCTGCGCGACACTAGTCAATACAAAAGATTTATACTATACTGAAAAATAATGTTAGAATAAGGAGGGAACAGTTTGGAGTCAATGATAGAAGTCAAAGATCTACGAAAAGTCTACAAAATGGGTAAAGAAAAGATCGTGGCACTTGATCATGTCGATCTCATCATAGAAAAAGGCGAGATTTGCTGTCTGTTCGGCACCTCAGGTTCGGGGAAATCTACCTTGCTCAATATGCTTGCAGGGTTAGAGAAACCAAGTAAGGGAATAGTGAAGATCAAAGGCAAACGGGTGGATCGTATGACGGAGACCCAGCTTGCGATTTTTAGACAAAAATACATAGGTTTTGTATTCCAATCTTATAATCTGATTCCATCACTTACAGCGCTTGAGAACGTTTCTTTGCCGCTGATCTTTCAAGGGATTACGAAGAAAGAGCGCAATAAACGTGCTAAAGAGATGCTAGAAGCTGTAGGACTTGGATCAAGGCTCCATCACAAACCCAGTGAGATGAGTGGGGGGCAGCAGCAGAGGGTAAGTATCGCTAGAGCTTTCGTCAACAAGCCAGCCATTCTCTTTGCAGATGAGCCTACGGGGAACCTAGATACCCACACGACACTAGAGGTCATGGAGATGATCACAGACATCGCAAGAAAGTATGACCAGACGCTGATCATCGTATCACATGATAGCGAGATCGCAGACTATGCCCATAGAGTCATTACGCTCATAGACGGAAATATAGAATCTATTCAAATCAAGGAAAAAGGAAAGGAAGTTGAACACAATGAAACAGAAACAAATGCATAAACTCATGAGTTTGATCATGAGCCTTGCGATGGTACTTGGATGCCTTGCACCATTTGGTGGACAAGTTATCTATGCAGCTGAGACAAGTCAATTGATGGTACTCTCTTCGGAGCAGTCACCAAAAACAACACTCAAAAAAGGAGATCAATTTGATCTCAAAGTACAAGTGCAAGAAAATACTTCGAAATTTGATAAATTAAAAGAAGTAATAACAGGTACTGTGATAGAGGTGAGTGGTGCAGCATCAAGCTATACAAAGTGTTCTTTGACACAAAGCCGTACACTTACAATTGAAGGGCTTACTTACAATGGTAATGGTAATACGATTGACTTATATGGATCATTTACACTAGATGATACAGAAACTGTTATTTTAGATGAGAAAGTAACAATTGACGTACAGGAAAAAGCAGATGTATCGTCTCTTAAAATTGATAGTACTTCAGTAAGAAATGTTGTAGCAGGTGAAGTACAACAGATCATTCTTACTCTGAAAAATGAAGGAGATGTGGCAACAAAAGCAGGTGAGATGACACTTGATGTTGTGAATAAAGATAATACTTCAAAAGGGATTGTTCTTAAGAAAAAGAAATATGAGGTTCCTGCTCTTGAAAAAGGACAATCTAAAGAATTCCCAATCACACTGGATATCGGCAAAGATGTGACACGTGGTGTACACGAGCTGAAAGTAAAGATTGGTAGTGCAGAGTACACAGTCAAACTCAAAGTAGATAGCAACTTTATGCCAGCATCACTCATGATTAGTGCAGCGAACTTAGATGGCTTCAAAGCAGGTGTTGCTAAGGAAGTGACGATCAATGTGAAAAACGTTGGTTTCATCGAAGCAAAGAATGTGAAGCTTGAGATTGAACAAAGTGATAAAGTATACATATTAGACGGTAGTAACGTAAGATACGTGGATAATGTACCAAGTGGCGGCAGCACAGCTGTGAAGATCAAGCTGCAAATCAGTGATCCATCAGCAGTTTCTGTGCCACTTAAGCTCAACTTATCATACATTGATGATCTTGGAACAGAAAAGAAAGAGAGCCAAATTATCTATCTTGCATCTGAACAGGCAAGCTTCAACAAAGAGCTGAGCATTAGCAATATCATCGATCCACAAGGTACTTACGCACCAAATGAAAAATTCACTGTGAAATTCACTGTGACAGCACCAGATGGCGTGAAAAATGTAAAGCTTAGTGTTAATGGTACAGAAGGCATTGTACCAACTTCAAAAAACCTTTTTATCATCTCTGAGATGAAGCCAGGTGCAAAGCAGCAATATAGCGTAGAGATGATGGCAACAAAAGATGTGAAGAGTAGTACATACCCAATTGAGATCAAAGCAGAATACAAACTTAATGGACAAGATGTCAGCGTGGTCCAATACACAACAGCTGCTGTTCACAATGAAAAGGCAGATGATGGCGAAGATGGTGACGAAGAAGATAAGAAAAAAGGTAAGCCAAAAGTAATCATTGGAAGCTACAAATCAGAGCCAATCGTCGTGCGTGCAGGTGAAGAATTTGACTTAGAACTTGGTTTCCTCAATACAAGCAAAACAAAGACAGTATCTAACCTCAAAGCCAACCTTTCAGTGAAAGAGCAAGGGGAAAATAATACAGGTAGCGTCTTCACACCAGTAGGCGCAAGCAATACCTTCTTTATCAGTGATCTTGCACCAGGGCAAGTTTCACCTCAGAAGATTAGACTCTATACGATTCCAAGTGCAGCGCCAAAAACATATGAGCTCACAATCTCAATGGAGTATGAAGATGAAAATGGTGAAGCAATCACTGCAGAAGAACATATTGGGATTCCAGTAGAACAAGTAACAGATGTACAAATTGCAGAAGTGCGTACAGATATGGGAACTGTAGGGGTACCATTATCCCTCTCAGCAACACTGTACAACACAGGCAAGACAAATGTCAGCAACCTCATGATTCGTACAGAGGGAGAAGGCTTTACAGTAGAAGATAACAAGATGTTCGTAGGGAATTTCGAAAAAGGTGCAAGTGAGATGTACCAACCAACGATTACACCAAGTATAGGTGGAAATGTGCTTGGAACAATTGTCCTTGAATACGAAGATCCAACAGGTAAGAAAGTGGAAGTCAGACACGACTTTGAGATGGAAGTTGCTGAGATGCCAACAATGCCAGAAGGTGATATGGGAACATTCCCAGAAGAGATCCCAATGCCAGAAGAAGAGCAGCCTTCTAAGATGGGTGTTATCCTGGGTGTAGGCCTTGGAATAGGATTAGCCGCAATCATTACTGTGATAGTCCTCAAAAAGCGTAAAGCAAAACGCGAAGAACAAGAGCTAGATGAAGACTAGTGATTTGATTATGATGAGCATTCGAAGTTTATGGCGGCGTAAGCTTCGAACTTGTCTCACCATATTAGGCGTTGTAATAGGTGCCATATCTATTATACTGATGCTGTCTCTCGGGATTGCCATGGATGCCAACTTTAGAGAACAGATGTCTCAGATGAGCTCACTCACCCTGATCCAGGTGTATTCCAATACATATGGGGATCCCAATGCCCCAAAGCTTGATGATAAGGCGATAGAGACGCTCAGTAAGATTCCAGGAGTACAGAAAGTGATCCCTAATCTTTATACCAATATCTATCTTGAGTCTGGGAAGATGCGTACTTCTTGGCAGATTCAGCTTAGGGGGCTTGATATCGAAGATATGGCGATACTTGGCTACAAGGTGGCAGAAGGACGGATCATGCAAGAAGGGGATCATAAGGTGATCTTCCTAGGTGAAGAAGTTCGTAGACAGTTTACCAAGCAGGGAAAAGAGATCGATTGGCGCAATCCACCAGATCCGTTGCCAGTAGAGGTGGGTGTTGACAAAATCAAAATCAATGCAGCAGAGCTTGATTACCGTACAGGTAAGCCTGCACAGAGTAATGAAGGGAAGCTAGTGAAACCACCAAAGCCGTGGCAGGTCACAGTAGAAGGGCTCTTTGGTCCAGAAGACTATGAGAACTCGTATACAGCTATCGTACCACGTGGACTCTTTGATGAGATCACATCGGCTCAGCATAAGTACAAGCAACAGTTGTATGGCAAAGATTATAACAAAGACCAAGAAAAGTATGGTAAATACAATGATCTGAGGGTCAAAGTGACCGATGAAAAATATGTTTCAGATGTACAGCAAGGCATTCGTGATGCAGGCTTTGAAGCTTATAGCCCAATGGAGTACATTGAAGAGATGAAAAAAGTATCAAATAGTATCCAGATTATCTTAGGTGGGATTGGTGCAATCTCACTGTTTGTAGCAGCGATAGGGATTACCAATACCATGATGATGAGTATCTACGAACGTACACGTGAGATAGGGATTATGAAAGTAATCGGTGCACGTATTACAGATATCAAGAAGATGTTTCTTGTAGAAGCATTGATGATTGGTGCAATTGGAGGCTTTGTAGGAGTCATTTTCTCCTATCTGTTATCCTTCCTCATCAATAAATTTGGACCACAGATAGCAGGCGAGCTTGCAGGTATGATGGGTGGTGGGAGCTATATCTCCCTGATTCCATGGTGGCTCTCTGTTTCAGCACTACTTTTCTCAACACTTATTGGCCTGATCTCGGGGTATTTCCCTGCGAAGCGTGCCATGAAACTCTCAGCGCTCAGCGCAATCAAAACAGAATAAAAGCAAAGAAGCCATACTTCAAATTTTTGAAGTATGGCTTCTTTGCTTTGAGAAACTTGCATTATTTATTGATAAGTTCTGCAATATTTTTGATGAGGATAGAAAGTGTCCCATCAGGATTGTTGATAAACTCGATCATTTGAGGATCAGAAAGCATTTGTGTCGGTAGCTTAAGCTCGATTCCTGTATTGGTCTTGAGCTTGTGTGAACTGTATTTCTTGCCAGTTGCCTCAGGTTTTGGTAGCTCCACCACATCATCTACAAGGCCGATTGCTTGGAATTTCTCCTTACAAGCTGAAGAGACTTCTTCAAAGTCCCCAAAAGTCTCTTCAAGTACTTTATCCAGCATGATCGTACTTGTGGTTGCAATACTTTCTGCAATATTACTTTTGGCAAAGGAGATGCCTTCTACCTTATTCTCGAAGTTCTCGACGATGGCCTCTGTCATCACCTGCTCGATTACCTTGATCTTCTCCTTGGTCGTTAGTGACGCACTACAGTCTAGGAGATTGCTCATATAGCGTTCCTTGGATTGATCGAGGACAAGGAGCTCAAATGTTTCCAGGTTGATAAGGGCAGCCTCGTGAAGTCTAGAGGTGCCAGGGAAGATGCTGCGATGCTTGATGATGGTATGCACAGGATCACCTAGCTCACCTGTCTCCGTGAAGTGGGTAAACTCTTCTTTGTAGTTAAGCTTGAGGATTGCCATATAAGGCACATCATCTTTGCGAAGCTGAGAAACCACTAAGTCACCACTTGGAATGTTGGAATAGTTGATCATGTAATTATAGAACTTACGTGCTAAGTGAATCGAAAAATCTATAAAATCCATAGTCTCCGTGGTAAAGATATGGAGAATTTCAGAATCATGGCTGAAGACCGCCTTGGATACACCATCGTCTTCAAAAAGTCTCACCATGTGCTTGGTAAGAAAAGTCTCAGTCTCATCATTGAGGAGTGTTGGTCCCCCAGATAAAACAGGCATTTCCATACTTAGATCTAACATGTGCACAATGGTATTTTCAAATAGAATACTCAATGACTACACCCCTCTTTTGTATAATAAAATCTCTTGTAGCAATCTCCCTAACGGTAAGATTGACTACTACGCGAACCAGTACGTGGACTAACCTTGATAAAAGATCTCTTGTAGAAATTTTCCTGGCGGTAAAATTTACTACTGCGCGAACCAGTACGTGGACTAAGGCTGGTTAAGATCTCTTGTAGCAATCTCCCTGGCGGTGAGATTGACTACTGCGCAAACCAGTACACGAGCTAACGCCGTTACTGTTTCATTATCACCGACTCTTCGTGTCTTGTAAAGCCTGAATCTGCTTTTTGTAGAAGCGGTTGTAGGCGATGCCTGTGCCGAGTAGTGCCCAAAAGATGGGGGTCACAGAGAGGGTGGTATCGTTGAAGAAGCTAGCGCCGAGATAGCCGATGATAGCGAGCATCAGGGCGATGCCGAGTGCTTCGTGGTCTGAGTAGCGACGTTTGAAGCCGTAGAGCTTGAAACTGTGGCGCACATAAGTAAAGGCGATGACTAGGAAAGCTACAAGGGCGATAAAGCCTTGATTGAACCAGATCTGGAGGTATGTATTGTGAGGCTTGTCCACACAGGTAAAGATATTGGAGAAGCTTTTAAGTTTACCCCAGTAGTCGCGCTGTGGGAATTCAAGCATGAAGGTGTCAGGGCCGTAGCCGAGTACCATAGCTTTCCCGAGCATGGGGAGTGTACGTGACCAGATATAGCCGCGGTTCGAGCCCACATTTTCTTTGCCTTCAAACCCAAGGCTTGGTGCATCGACATTATCAAGTGGTGCAAAGTTCCAGTAGTTGGTCGGTATGACAGTTCCATCAGGGCCAAATCGGAAGCCACAGACTGCGCGGTCACCATGAAACAGTGTCAGTAGTCGGTCATCCCCATCATGACCAATTTTGAAGCGGTAGGCTCTAAATGGATTGGCGGTAAAGAGCTTCCGGAAGAGTTGCACATCATACTGGGAGGGGCGCAGATCAAATGTGGTGAGCGCCTTACCACCTAGTACGTAGGCGTCTACATCTTCACCGACGTAAGTATAGGTGATGGCATGCCCCTCGGTGCTGAAGCTTGGCGCACCGTCAGGAGAGAGGTACACTTCTAGTGGACGACCTGAGGCGGTCTGGATTACCAAGGTGTCCTTGGTATATGTAAAGGCACGCGGTGGACCGGCAGTCGCTGGCAATTGTGTAGGGGCAGGTGCACTCAGTCCAATCAAGGTACCCATATCATTGAAGAGGCGGGTGAGCTGACCTGTTTGTCCAATGAAAAACAAGGTAGCAGCGCTGATGACCACGATTCCTGTAAGGCCTGTAAGTGTCAGACGCTTGTTGCGCACAAGCTGTTGTTGGCACCATGAGGTGAGCGTTGGTAGGCTTTTGCAAAAGAGGATGAGTGCTACAAAGAGGCTGAGTCCGATCCCTACCATGCCCGCACGAGATCTGGAGGCTATGATCATGAAGAGTGATAAGAGCGTTGTAACACCGTACAAGAGACGCGCTTTGGGCTGGGTACGCAGACAAGTGAGTGTTAGAAAAAATGGCGTAGCCAGTGCTACCATACTTCCAGTGTAGTTGCGATTGCCTAGTGTGCCTTGCATAAAGCCTGGTTCGGTATGCATAAAGAGCGGTTCTTTGCCATCTGCAAAATAGTAGTTTTGCCCAAAGTCTCCAGGGGCGACAAGTTCTCTAATACCTGCCCAGTGGAGGGGATCATATCCGATGTATTGGAAGATGCCAATCACAGCTTGGGCAATGATGAGCAGTGTAAAGCAGCCTACGATCCAGTGGAAATACTTGGCCTCATCTAGGAGAATCATGGTATAGAACATGATCATCACATAGCAGATGATGACGCCAAGGCCTTCAAAGCGTGTTGGCCCGCCTACAATGGCACAGGTCTGATAAGTGGCGAGATAGGTTGAGAGTATCGTCATGATAACAAAGACTCCGCCAGATAGGTAATAGCTATTGAAAGGTTTAGTACGATCGATTTGAATTTTGCGGCCGGCAGCTAGCACTATGCTCAGCATCCAGACAGTAATAAAAATTAAGACCAAGCTTTTGTAGTAAAAGAACCAGTCTTTATGGATTTGGGTGAGCATTACTGCCTGGGATTCAGGATCTAAGTTGAAGGTGGTGAGCCTCACAACAAAAGGAAGGCACAAAAAAAGTACACCTAGTGGTAAGAAACGCCACGGTATTTTTTTGACAATAGATAACACAGAAATTCCCCCCTAAATGATATATACTCTGATTATTCTAACATATAAGCAAGATAAGATAAATAGTAAGCGTGCACCAAAAGGGGGGCTGGTGCACGCTTACTATTTAGGGGGTGAGTTCACCGATCTTGGTGACCGCCACATAGATTTGAGAGATACGGTACCAAGTATTTTTGCCTACGATGCCATCTTGGGGGATATGGAAGATCTTTTGGAAAGTCTTGACCGCTTCTTCGGTGGCTGCATCAAACTCACCATTGGTCTTGACTTTGGGGATAAGAGGATAGTTCTGACTGATACGGTTGAGCTGCTCTTGAATCTTGCGCACATTGGGGCCACTATCACCAAGCTTAAGCGGTGTGCCAGGGAATGAGGCGGGTACACCTTGTACTTCAGGCGCTGCGGGGAACTCAATCTCTTGACCATAATAGTAACGCAGGATTTCCTCCGCATTCTTACCTTGATCCCCAAAGGATTTGCTACCCCACTGGGTCATCCAGTTTGGACAAGATGACTTGGCACCATCGCAGTACTGGGTAAGGAGTGGTTGGGTGACGCCAGGGCGCTTCACATAGATGTCAAAGTATTGGTCTACTACTTGAGAGATCGTGTCAAAGACATCTCTGCCATAGATAAAAGCATGATCAAAAGCTGTGGAATTGGTGATGGTAAAGTCCTTGCCTTGATTGCGGTACCATTCAGTATAGACGCGATTGAGTGTAAAGGAGATAATGGCAATAACGTTGGACAGTATAGTTTGGGTAGGCCAAGTAGGATAGATCTCCGAAGAGGCAACGTTCTTGATATAGTCTTTAAAGCGTACCGTATAGTTCGGAGAGGACATATTGGTAGGAACACCGTCATGAACAATGACAAATTCAGGAACAACTACAGAGTCCAGGGTGATGAAACCCTTGGCGGCAGTATCCTTGACTTCAGATTCTGGAATCTTTGGTGGGAAATCACCAAATAAGGTGTTGGGGCCGATTACAACAATGCGGATATCATCCTCAGGTTGTCGTCTTGTTTTGTTTCTAAATTCTGGAGAGAGGTAGAGTGGGAGAATCGACCTGATAGAAGGAAAGATTTGATTACCTTCTACAGCTACAGGAGTGAAGCCTGGCGTACTAGCTTCTACGATGTAATTGCTCCAAGGTTTGATCGTGCGCTGGGGTTCCAAGCTGAGATCAATAGGAGGCGCGGGGAGTTCTATAACAGGTGTCTGACCGACTTTGTTGGTCACCAGCTCTGCAATAACTTTTATCTCACCAGAAGGAAGACGTTCTTTGATGATGACGGGTACCTCTGCTAGAGGACTGATGTTTCCAAGAAGTGGATTGGTGGTGACATCCATAATGAGTTCACCAAAGTTTTGACGTGATAAGGTAGGTGGATAGTGAAAAAGGCTCATGGTAACAACTCTCCAATCTTGGTAACTGCGACATAGATACGAGAAATCTCGTACCAGGTATTCTTGCCCACCACACCGTCTTGAGGGAGGTGGAAAATCTTTTGGAAAGTCTTGACCGCCTCTGTGGTGGCAACGTCAAATTCACCATTGGTCTTGACTTTTGGAATAAGAGGATAGTTTTGGCTGATCCGGTTGAGCTGTTCTTGAATTTTGCGCACACTTGATCCGCTAGAACCTTCTTTGAGTGGGGATCCGGGATAAGATTCAGGATTACCTTGTACTTTAGGTGCGGCAGGGAACAGGATGTTTTGACCATAGTAGTAGCGAAGAATCTGCTCTGCATTTTGACCTTTAGCACCCATATCTTTGCTGCCCCACTGGGTCATCCAGTTTGGACAAGAGGATTTGGCACCATCACAGTACTGGGTAAGTAGTGGTTGCTCCACACCAGGACGCTTGATATAGGTATCAAAATATTCATCTACTACCAGGGAAATGGTATCAAAGATATCACGGCCATAGAAGAAAGCATGGTCAAAAGCGGTGGAGTTGGTGATGGTGAAGTTCCTGCCTTGGTTGCGGTACCACTCGGTATAAACGCGGTTGAGTGTGAAGGAGATGATGGCAAGTACATTGGCAAGAATAGTTTGCGTAGGCCATGTGGGATAGATTTCAGAAGAAGCGACATTTTTGATATAGTCCTTAAAGGCAACAGTATAGTTTGATGCATTCATATTGTTTGGCGAGCCATCATGAACCACCACAAATTCAGGAACGACCACAGAATCAAGTGTAATGAAGCCTTTGGCCGCAGTGTCTTTCACTTCAGATTCCGGAATCTTAGGAGGATAGGTGCCCCACAGGGTAGATGCACCGATATCAATTTCATTGGTTTGATCACGTAGGATCTTGCCACTTTGCCGTTGAGCTGCTGTACGTGTAGGGATGAGATAGACAGGGAGTATAGAGCGAATGTTTGAAAAGATTTGTGTTGCGTTAACGACAGTCGGAATATAATCACTGGATTGGATCTCTACTGTATAGACAGAATAAGGCTGCTCTGTGTTTTGAGGAACTTGAGAGAGCTCATCAGAAGGTGCAAGAAGTTCTATAGGTGGTGTTTGCCCTACCACATTGGTGGTGAGTTCAGCAATGGTACGCGTGGTACCATTTGGTAGTATTTCTTTAATAAGGACGGGAATATTGGCTACAGGAGAGATAGGGCCTAGGGCTGGATCGGTAGTGAGATCCACAATCAAGGTACCCATTGCCTGTCTGGACATATGTGCAGGATAAAATGGACGTGGCATAGTTAGGACCTCCTTTTTGCGAGATAGTTTTCCTAACTTATATATATGAGGTGTTTTTTAGAATATATGAATACCTACAAAAATAAGGACTGCCAGTGGCAGTCCTTATTTGCAAATTAGTCGATTGTGATACTGTGTGTACATGTGAAGACTTGTTCTGGATCAAGAAGCATCAGATCATGTTTTCTCATCAGTTCTTGGCGCTCATCGATGTAGTCTGCATGACCAAACCATGGTTCGATACATACAAATGGTGCGCCTGTAGCTGGTGCCCAGATTCCAAGGAATGGGAATTTTGGGAAGCTTACTTTGACACGTGTATCATGTTTGTGTGAGCAGATGGCTACCCAGTCACTCTTGAAGTCTGCAAGTACAAGTGCATCATTGGCAAAGAGCTCTTTGGAAAGTGGCATGGTCTTGCCTGTGAAGCGGTCTTCTTCGTGTGTGAAGTAGCCTTCTGGTGTGAGTGGCATGAGCTTAGCATCTTCTGGGTGTTCAAACTCTAAGTAGTAGTCTGTAAGCGCCTCCCCTTCGAAGAGTGGGCATACAAAACCAGGATGTGCACCAATCTTAAAGCCTAATGTTTGGTGATCAGTATTTTCAACATGGTAGCTAATATCGAGGCGGTTTTCTACAAGTGTGTAGCGCACGTACAAGATAAAGTCAAATGGATAAACTTTTTTTGTTTCTTCAGTTGATTCTAGCTTGAATACGATATGAGAATCTTCTTGGGCGTGAACCGTGAAGTTGAGATCTCTTGCAAAACCATGTTGTGGCAGTTGGTAAGGCACGTTTCTTACAGTGTACGTATTATCAAGCACTTTTCCTACGATAGGGAAGAGAATCGGTGCATGACGTTTCCAATACTCAGGGCGCGCGTCCCAGATGTAATTGGTGCCGTTTTGATCGATCAATTCACACAGCTCAGCACCTTGTAAGAGGAAGCTTGCAGTAAGAAAATTGTTTTTAATGGTGTATTTCAAGTGATCACATCCTTTGCAGTATATTCTTTAGGTATTATAGTACAGATTCTATGGGTTTGACTAGAGAAAATTTGAATGAACCTAGCAAATCTGCACAACCTAAGCCTATGACAAGAGAAGGAAGTGACGTGATGAAAAGAAAATTATTACTGATTGTCTCTGTGCTATTGCTACAAGTTTTGGTGGTATTTGGCCAAGATAGCTTCAAGGAGACGGAGAAAGTAACCAAGCGGCAAGATACAATTCATACGTATCAACATGACAAAACAGGCTTAGAAGTGGTCTGGATCGAATCAGATGATCCAAACTGGAGTTTTGCACTAGGGGTAAGGACCCCAGTGTCATCGGATACAGGGGTCAACCACATTATTGAGCATACGGTGTTTAAAGGCTCAGGCAAATACCCTTCACATCAGCTCTTTTTTGACGCTAGTGCAAAGTATCCTCATAGTTTTATGAATGCCATGACCAGTGCGGATATGACCTACTATCCTTTTGCAACACCTTATCCAAAGTGCTTTGATGCCCTATTGGATGTATATCTTGATAGCGTGCTTCACCCGATCATGCTAGAGTCCCCTTATAGCTTTTATGAGGAGGCCTACTACAAAGACCCTACTACGGGTAAGGAAGGTGGCGTGGTCTACAATGAGATGAAAGGTGCTAATAGTAGCATTGATCGTCAAGTATTCAAGAGTATCCGCGAAGCCTACTTTGAAGGCGGTACCTACGGCTATGATAGTGGAGGAATGCCTCAAGCGATCAAAGGGCTCACTTATGATTATTTCAAAGAAACGTACAACAACTATTATCACCCAAGCAATATGCAGATTGTACTGTATGGCAAGCTACCGATCCAGCAGGTGCTAGATCAGATTGCTACCCAGATCAGTAGCTATGAGATGCGTTCACAAAAAATTGTGATTGATGATCAGATCACTCAGACAGCAGAAGTGCTTCAAAAGCCTTACCAATCTCAGAATCACAAGGGGTTCCTCCTCAAGAGTTTTCTCATTGATAAGCCCCTTACACTTGAAGAGCAGCTTCGTATGAGTCTATGGGTAAGCACGTATCTGCAAGATAATGCAGGTACATTCCAAAGCGCACTCCGTGAGGTTGGACTTAAGAGTGTTCAAGTACTCAAGGATGAAGGGACCAAGACACCGATCTATACCATCGCTGTAGGGGATATCCCGCTGGACCAAATCCCTACCTATGAAGAAAAGTTAGAGTCCGTCATCGAGAACATGAGTGCCCATATACCAACCAATCTTGCCCAAGAAAAAGACATGCTTGCCAGACAAAGATTGGCATTACTCCAAGAGGGTGATTCTTCACAGCGTGGCCTCAGTGTGGCAACCACTTATCTAGAGGAATGGCTGCATGAGGTACCAAAGCATAGCTACTATACGCAGCTTGATGTGCTCGAGGAGATGCAGTCTCTAGACAATCAGTGGTGTCAAGAGATCCTGCTCACAGGGGTAGAGCGCACCACACGTATGATTCCCTCTCTAGTAAGTCAGCAAGAGGTGGCTGTCACAGGTCCAGAAGCATGGCAGGGCGTCAGTAGCCAGATTGAAAGCTGGAAGAAAGCGCACCAAGATGCCAATCTTCCTGAGATTAGACCAGAAGAGTTACTGATGAAAAGTAGCGCAAGTTGTGATGTATCACGAAAGGATGGCGTAACCTATATGATGTCTCCTACGGGTAACCCTTCACTCTATACGACGGTGTACTATCCAAGTCACCACATCAAGCAAGAGGAATTGCCTTACCTTTTCTTGTACGGTATGCTCCTAGATCAGGCAAGTAGAGAATGTAGTCCTTTTGAGGCATTCCTAAATGTGAGACAGTCAGCTGTCAATGGCAAGGATGGGGAAGAGACCTACTTCAAAGTAGAACTTCTTCAAGCTGATGCGCGTACCAATCCCGTTGATATTATTGGCCGCGCCCAAAACTATCTTGAGGCCCAGACATTGCCTTGGTACAAGGAGAAGATAGAACGCTGGCTACAGAGTTATAGAGAGAACTTCACAGGTGATATTCTAGGAACCTTGCAGGCGATCAATGAATCCAGCAATGAAGGTGCTGGGCGTTATCTCTTTGAGACCAACTATCCACTTTTCCAATTTGTGATTGCGCACATGGACACCATTGACTCGGCCTTTATCAAGCAGGTCCTTGCAGTAGGGAATCAGATCAAACCTGTAGAAGGTATGAAAGTAGGACTCATAGGGGAAGAGCAAATCATCCAATCGGCTAAGAAAACACTAGTCAAGAGCCTTAGTCCTGAGAAAGCACCAGAGCAGGCAGTGTATACATTTAAGACTTACCCTAAAAATAATCTGTATTCCCGTACAGGTGGTGTAGATTATGTGGTCTATAGTTATGAAGAATTGGATAAACTAGTAAATGGGAATGATTATGTGACAGCGGCGTATGCCACACTGGGTTATCTCCAGCCTGTCATCAGAGGTGTACAAGGGGCTTATGGCAGTGGTATGAGTGTTGCGGCACCTTATCGCCAGACGATCTACACCTATCGTGACCCAGACTATCGCCAGTCTATGAATCAGATCGACAAGATGGCACAGACCCTCAGTGAGCAGATCAGCCCACAGGGATTAGCCTTTGCGCGCACTGAGGCACTTGGCGTCTTCCAAAAGCAGTATCAGCTCCTAGGTAGCAAACAGGCACAGGCAGAAGTACTCCAACGTATGGAGCTTCTTGGGATCAAACCAAGCTATATTGACAAGACACAAAAGCAAATCTTAAAGTGCAATGAAAAGCAGCTCAAAGCAGCTGCGGAGGATCTCGCACGTCAGATTGATGAAAGCCGTGTTGGGATCTGTACTCAACCAAGCAAAGCGCCTAGGGATTTCAATGGGGTCGTCTATAAATAAGCCAAAGAAGGGAAGCCGAAAAGCTTCCCTTTTGTGACGAGGCCATTGCAAAAAGAATGGATAAGGTATAAAATAAATGAAAATGATTATCAAAATAAAAGGGAGGAATTACATGAAAAAGAGAATATATATAGGTGCAGGCTTATTGCTTTATATGTTATTTGTTATTTTTAAATATACGACATCAAATCAGGAGACGGTGAAAGCACAGCGTCCACTGACAATCGTGACCTCTTTTTATCCCATGTACATACATACGCAGGCATTGACACAAGGCATGGATGTAAAGGTGGTCAATATGGCAAGTCCAGAGATAGGGTGCCTACATGACTATCAGCTGACAGTGGATAATATGCGAACACTTCAAGATGGCGACATCCTCGTGATCAATGGACTAGGTGCAGAGAACTTTACCCAGAAGGCGATCGCACAAAACCCACATCTACAGGTGATTGATGCAAGCGCTGTGTGGGAGGAGACCCATCAACATGAAGAAGAGGAAGGCGCGTCGGTGCATGTGGAGGCACATGACGAAGAATCATCAGACCACGCCCATGAGCATAGTCATGACAATCAGCACCTATGGATGAGTGTAGCAGGAAGCATCTCCCAAGCAGAGGCGATCAGCCAAGCACTTGGGCAGTATGACCCCGAGCGCAGGGCGGCCTATGAGGCCAATCAGATACGATACATTCAGGCGTTGCAGGGGCTTCAGTCAGAGCTTGATACGCTAAAGGAAGCAGTTGCTGGTAAGCACTTCGTTATGGTTCATGAGACCTTTGCCTACATGGCAGAGGAGTTAGGACTAGAGTCGCTAGGCATCATCGCGGCAGATGAGCAGACCAGTGTGACAGCCAAGGAAGTAGAAGACTTGGTGGCAAAGCTTGCGGCCAACCCAGAGGCTGTGATCTTCACAGAGCCCCAGTACAAAGAGTTAGGGATCGTAAGGACTATCGCCAAAGAAAGTGGGCGACCGATTTATGAGCTGGACTCTCTGGTGACAGGGAGCAAGGAAAATACGCATGACTATGAATATATTCAGCGCATGCAGACAAATATCCAAGTATTGAAGGAGGCATATGGCCTATGAAAGCGTGTACGTTTTGCTGTACCGAACTGAATCAAGTTGGGGTCAAAAAAGGGGATGTGACATTGATTGAAGACATCTCACTTCATCTGCACTGTAATGAAATTACAGCGATCATTGGACCAAATGGGGCAGGGAAGACCACACTGTTCAAGACTTTGCTTGGAGAGGAACCACATACAGGCAGTATTCGTTATGTGACCCATGAGGGCGGGGAGGAACACTTTAGCCCCACTATTGGCTATGTGCCGCAGCATCTGAACTTTGATCGGTCCACGCCCATTAGTGTACTCGACCTATTTGCTAGCTGTAGTGGTCGCACGCCTGCATGGCGTAGACGAGGCAAGGCTTTCCGTCAGCAAGTCTTAGATATTCTTGAAGAAGCTAAGATGGGCTACGCCTTAGACCGCAAGATTGGTGCACTATCTGGTGGGGAGTTGCAGCGTGTGCTCTTGGCACTCGCCCTCACACCTACTCCAGATATTCTCCTCTTAGATGAACCTATATCTGGGGTAGACCTAGAAGGGACGCAGCGCTTCTATGAGATGGTGAGGGACCTGCGTAGTCGTTACCATATGGCTATCGTGCTGATTACTCACGATCTGCCACTCCTACCAGAGATCTGTGACCGTGCCATTTTACTCAAGAAGCGTGTCCTCTGTATGGGCAAACCAGAGGTGGTATTAGAACACGAAGCGACCCGTGAACTTTTCTTTTGCGGGCAACAGCTTGAAAGGCGGTAGTGTATGGAAAGCTTTTATGAACTGATCGGGATCTTATTCCCTTTTCAATTTTTGGAGATGGACTTTATGAAGAATGCCTTCCTAGGCGTCCTCATCGCAGCCCCTCTGCTGGGAATACTCAGCACCATGATTGTCAATCAAAGAATGGCTTTCTTCTCAGATGCCATCGGTCATAGTGCACTGACGGGGATCGGGATCGGAGTGATCTTGGGAGTTGCAGACCCTACTTGGTCTATGCTGCTTTTTGCAGTGACACTTGGCTTTGGGATCTCTTATCTGAGCTATCGCTATCCTCATGCGACGGATACGGTAATCGGCGTCTTCTCAGCTGGTGCCATTGCCCTTGGTACAATGCTCCTTTCTAAGGGGGGCGGTTTTAACCAATACACCCATTATTTGATTGGGGATTTGTTAAGTATTTCACTAGAAAATATCCTAGTATTGGTAGTCGTGGCAATTGTTACTTTTTTCTTGTGGTATTTTATGTTTAATAGCTTGGTACTGACAAGTCTCAATATTTCCCTAGCAAATAGTAGAAAAATTCATACTTTAGCGGTACAAATGGTCTTTACAACCCTTGTGGCTGTAGTGGTTGTGTTATGTATCCCACTCATAGGGGTACTCCTGATCAATGCTTTCTTGGTTTTGCCTGGCGCAATAAGTCGAAATATTGCAAAAGACCTTAGAAGTTACCAAATTTATGCAATGTTTATCAGTTTATGTTCAGGTATTCTAGGCCTTGTAATTGCTTATTATATGGGCACTTCAGCAGGGGCAACTATTGTAGTTGTGATGACTGTATTTTATCTCCTTAGCACTTTCCGTAGGAAATAAGGCCATGGCGAGAAACTGATAAATATTGACAGACTAGGCCCTACCCTTTACAATAGTTAGTGGTTGTTAAATTTTTAATCTTTAAAAGTCGTTCACGTGCTGAACCACTTTTAAGAGGTAAAGAGTAGAAAGGAGTCATATAGCGATGATGTACTCACATGAAGTTGAATTAATGTGTCCAGTATCAAAAGGACCTAACCATGGCCCAGCTCCAATTCCTCAAGAGGGAAAATGGGTTCAATCAAAAGAAGTTAAAGATATTAGCGGTCTTACACACGGTGTAGGCTGGTGTGCTCCTCAACAAGGTGCTTGTAAATTAACATTAAATGTTAAAGACGGTATCATTGAAGAAGCATTAGTTGAAACAATTGGATGTTCAGGAATGACTCATTCAGCAGCTATGGCAGCAGAGATCTTAACAGGGAAAACTATCCTTGAAGCGCTTAACACAGACTTAGTTTGTGACGCTATCAACACTGCAATGAGAGAATTATTCCTTCAAATCGTATACGGAAGAACTCAAACAGCTTTCTCTGAAGGTGGTCTTCCAATCGGTGCTGGTCTTGAAGACTTAGGAAAAGGACTTCGTAGCCAAGTTGGTACTATGTACGCAACAACAGCTAAAGGACCAAGATACCTTGAAATGGCTGAAGGTTATGTAACACAAATCGGCCTTGATGAAAATGATGAAATCATTGGTTACCAATTCATTCACTTTGGTAAAATGATGGATATGATCAAAAAAGGTACAGATGCTGCTGAAGCAATGGAAAAAGCAAAAGGTCAATACGGTAGATTCGATGATGCTGCTCGTAAAATTGACCCAAGACATGAGTAAGAAGGAGGTTTCGGAAAATGCCATTATTTGAGTCTTATGATAGAAGAATCAACCACATTACAGCTGTATTAAATGAATACGGCATCAAAGATATTGAAGAAGCAAAAGCAATTTGTGATGAAGCTGGTGTAGATGCTTACAATCTTACAAAGTCAATCCAACCTATTGCTTTCGAGAACGCTTGCTGGGCTTACGTTGTAGGTGCTGCAATCGCTATCAAAAAAGGTTGCACAAAAGCTGCTGACGCTGCTGAAGCAATCGGTATCGGTCTTCAAGCTTTCTGTATCCCAGGATCAGTTGCTGACGATCGTAAAGTAGGTATCGGCCATGGTAACCTTGGTGCGATGTTACTTAGAGAAGAAACTAAATGTTTCGCATTCTTAGCAGGTCACGAATCTTTCGCTGCTGCTGAAGGTGCTATCGGTATCGCAAGATCTGCGAACAAAGTTCGTAACGAAGATTTAAGAGTAATCTTAAACGGTCTTGGTAAAGATGCTGCACAAATCATTTCTCG
This sequence comes from Cellulosilyticaceae bacterium, assembly GCA_051650265.1. Lineage (GTDB taxonomy): Bacteria > Bacillota > Clostridia > Lachnospirales > Cellulosilyticaceae > JBOFEH01. The sequence goes on along the minus strand of JBOFIR010000053.1, from coordinate 506 downwards.
TATCAACGGATTTACATATGTTCAAACACAATTTGATTATGCTACAGGTCACGTTACAGTAGTAAAAGAGATCGCATACTCAAACGGTGAAAGAGCAAAAGTACGTTGCTACGGATCTGATGATGTTAGAGAAGGGGTTGCAATCATGCACCTTGAGGGTGTAGACGTATCTATCACAGGTAACTCTACAAACCCAACTCGTTTCCAACATCCAGTTGCAGGAACATACAAAAAAGAATGTCTTGAACAAGGCAAAAAATACTTCTCAGTAGCTTCTGGTGGTGGTACAGGTCGTACACTTCACCCAGATAACATGGCTGCTGGTCCAGCTTCATACGGTATGACAGATACTATGGGAAGAATGCACTCAGATGCACAATTCGCAGGTTCATCATCAGTTCCAGCTCACGTTGAAATGATGGGTCTTATCGGTATGGGTAACAACCCAATGGTAGGTGCTACTGTAGCAGTTGCTGTTGCAATCCAAGAAGCAATGCACAAATAAG
>JBOFIR010000052.1:0-21585 GCA_051650265.1 Cellulosilyticaceae bacterium | reverse complement strand
AGAGGAGCTGATCATCATGAAAAAATGTATAGGCTATCTTATCATCCTTTTGTGTGTGTTTTTGGGAGGCATAGGTGTGAGTGCCAAAGAACCGACACAGGAGGCATCAAGCTGCAAAGTAGAAATTCTAGGGCTCAAGGCAGAGAAGAAAGTATACGGAATCGGGGAAACCATGAGGTGGGTGTATTGCTATGAGGGGCCACTTGGAAAAGGGGAGTATCTAGAGCGGTGGTACTGTCGTAAGGAAGGGCAAGAGTGGCAGGTCTTGTTCGGTAAGCCTGAAGCTTTCTTTGAATCCGGAGACTATGAGGTGGGTCTGCAACTGCGTGATGAAGATGGCGATTGGAGCGCGCTCTATAGTGGTCAAGTGACTGTGGGCAAACAGATTGTGAGTGAAGAGCTAGCCTATAGTGCCAAGAAGCAGCCTATAGGAAGTTGTGTGGAGAATCTGAGCCGTACCAACTATCGTGGCTATCCACAAATTCCTTATGAGCTCAAACAAAATCAAGAGGGAACTTTGGTGCTAAGTAACTCCCCAGAAAATGTAAAGGCAGAAGGTGTCTTGTATAGGAGCTTCTTCAAAGGAGACGGGACATTGTTTGTCCATCATATTCAAGGGTTCAAAGATAATCAAAGGAGAGGCTTTGAGGTGACAGTACTCAACCTGTCAGATACCACAGTTTCGCTGGAACTTGAGCGTAAGGCATTTAAGGGGCCTCATCAAAATGTAGTCTGGATGGGGCAAAGTGTACTTCTTGACTACCTGGGAAAGAAAGATGAGAGTAAGCATCTGATCCCGGCGGGGGATCGCTATGTCCTCTACAAACAGGACAAATGGCGTCAGCAAGAGGTCATCTCTGCACTTATGGGGATCAAGACAGATGGACCTGTGATGATCGAGGTGAGGGTCTACAAACCGGGAGATCTAAGTAGTGGCAGAGAGCCTTTAGCCAAGGATGTTCATCCAAGAGGTACTTTCTATGGGGGGAGCCGTGAGTACCATGTGGTTTTCAAAGACCATTATGATATCTGCACCTTGGTGGTGGGAGAAAAGGAAGAATGGATCTGTGGCAAAGATGCCATGACAGGGGAAGTTGTCTCCAATAAAGGGAACTATGGTGTGCCGCATATTATCGATGTGATGGCGGAGGAAGATGTGGATATTTTCCTTAATCCAAGAGGTGATATGTTTAAAGGGGCAATCTGTTGGGATTATCAGACGGTTTATCCGATTCCTGAAGGTGGATGTCTTCGTAATCAACAAAAACTCATTTATCTTGGGCATATCAAAAAAGGGGAAAGGCATCAGCTCATCTATATGCTTCCTAGCGCGTCCGCTGCGCCAGTGGTGATTGTTTTTGCTGCTTCTAACATGACTCACTAAAAAATCTGTCAAAAATCCATAGTTTTTGTAAGTTATTCAAGCCCTCGTGAATATAGTATAACTATGGGGGGGATATCATGCAAAATAGTATAGAACTAGGTTGGCAACAACTTAAAAACATTTATAAGCCAAACAGTTTTGTTTTCAAAGGCACGTCAGAAGAGACGTACAGTGAGGGCATTATTGGGCAGGGGGATGCAATCGAATTACTGGAGTTTGGAATGAAGCTAGATGCAAAAGGATACAACATTTATATATCAGGAGAAGATGAGCCCCTTTTATATGACTATATTATGCAAATGGTCAGTAAAATGGCAGAGGGCAAAAGTGTTCCTGATGATCTATGCTATATTCATAACTTTAACAACCCTTCCCAGCCTATAGCGCTCAAGTTACAAGCGGGTGATGGCATAGCACTTCAAGAGGATATGGAGACTTTTAAACAGTTTTTGATGGGAGAACTTCCATGGAAACTAGAAAGTTTTGAAGCTGAAAAGAAGAGGCAAAAGCTCATTACAGAGATGGAAGATCAAAAAGATGATATTCTAAGTAACTTAAAGAAGGATGCCAAAGAATTAGGCTTTATCATTAAAGTCACACAAGAAGGAATAGGTTTTCTACCTCTTGATGAAGAAGGAAAACCACTTACAGAGGAAGAGTATGCTGAACTAGATGATGAGATCCGCGTAGAAATGAAGAAAAAACTCAAAGGGTTGTATGAACTTTCTGATCAAGTACTCAAAGACCTTAGAGAACTTGAGAAGATGTATCAAGACTATGTGGATAATGTGGATGATGAAATTGTTGCAAAGGAAGTTGGCCATCTCATTAAACGGCTCAAAGAAAAATATCAAATGTATGAAGAGCTGGCAGAGTATTTTGATTTGGTCAGTGCAGATTTGTTGGAGAATATTCGTCTTTTCACAGAGTCTGAGGATAGTGAAGGCAAGCAAATGTCACAGCTGTTTCCTTGGCTTTCTCAGAAAGGTGTAGAAGACATTATTAATAAATATAGTATCAATCTCATTGTAGATCATAAAGAGCAAACGGGCGCCCCAGTCATTACGAGTATCAACCTCAGCTATAATAAATTAGTTGGTAAGATTCAGGTAGAGACAGAACTACAAAGTAGTACGGTAGATTTCAATCATATTAGGGGCGGTTTGCTTCATGAAGCGAACGGTGGTTATCTCATCGTCTATGCACAGGATCTTCTAGAATATCCCGGTGCATGGGCAGCGATCAAAAGAACACTCAGAAGTGGTGAAATCGTCATCGATAATCTGGCAAGCTCAAGTGTGATTGTACCACTCAAACTCAGTCCGGAGCCAGTGAGTGCGCAGATGAAGGTCATAGTAATAGGACCCTATGAGATTTATGCAGCACTTAAGGCATATGATCCTTATTTTAAGGAGCTTTTCAAAATCTGTGTGGATTTCGTAGAACAGGTGGATAATACCAAGGAAAATATCCAAGAATTTAGCAAATATATTAAAGGGATTTGTGAAAAGCAGAATTTGCAACCTATTGATAAAGATGCCATGGTGGAGTTGGTTCACTATAGTAATCGTCTTGCAGATCATCAGAAGAAACTCTCTAGTAATTTGACACCTATTGCAGAACTTTTGAGAGAAGCCAACGAGATCTCAGAAGGGACGATTACCAAAGATGCCATCGTGAAAGTTCGCAAACTCAAAAATTATTTTATGCAAACCATTCAAAAAAATATGGATGAAAACTTCATGCAAGAAATTTTGCTAGTGGATACGTTGGGTAAAAAAGTTGGGCAGATTAATGGTCTGGCAGTCTATGGACTAGATCAGTTTAGCTTTGGGAAGCCTGTGAGAATCACTGTAACCACTTATCGCGGTAAGTCAGGCGTGATCGATGTAGAAAAAGAAGCGGGACTAAGTGGCAATATTCACTCTAAGGGTATTCAGATTATCACGGGCTTCTTGGGGCATCAGTTTGCACAGAAAATGCCGCTCTCTCTGAGTTGTCGTATTTGCTTCGAACAAAGTTATGGCATGATTGATGGGGATAGTGCATCAAGTGCAGAGCTTTATGGCATTTTATCAAGTCTATCAGATATTCCGATTAATCAAGGGATTGCGGTGACGGGATCAATCAACCAATATGGGCAGATTCAGCCTATTGGTGGGGTCAATGAAAAGATAGAAGGCTTCTTTAGAGTGTGTCAAAAACGAGGGCTAACGGGCAAACAAGGTGTTATGATTCCTTATCAAAATAAAGTCAATTTGGTGCTTGAAGATGAGGTTGTGGAGGCTGTCAAGAAAGGGCAGTTCCATATCTATGCGGTCAAGGACTTTAGGGAAGGTATTGAAGTGTTGACTGATGTGACGTATGAAGAGATTGAAAAACTAGTTGTGAGTAAACTCAAACAATTCAATGGTGTGACAAAAGAATCTAAACGTAGTTTGAAGAAAAACAAATAGAGTTAAATGCATCGCTACACATTCTCATTTTTTTTGTATGAGAATGTGTATTTTTTGCAATTATTATAAAACATTCTTTCAAATGTGTTATAATAGCCCTAGATAAATGGGGACTAAGAAAGGATGATGCATAGTGAAGAACACAATTTTGTCAGTGTTAGTAGAAAATAATTATGGGGTTGTTGCACGAATCGCAGGATTATTCACCCGAAGAGGCTTTAACCTCAACAGTTTTGCGGGTGAGGAGACACATGACCCAAATATTTCAAGGATTACCATCTCTGTTACAGAAGATGAGCAGGCAATCGGCCAAGTGCAAAAACAAGTCGAGAAGCTGGTAGATATCAAAAAAGTTCAGGTGCTCAATAAAGAAGAGGATCTACTGAGAGAGCTAGCCCTGATTAAAGTAGCACTCAAATCAGAGCTTACTAAGAGGACAAAAGAACTGACTGAGAATTATAATGTGCGTGTCATAGATATGGATACAGAAACAATTGTCTTTGAAATCTGTGATTCGAAAGATAAGATTGATGCATTCATAGATTTTGTCAGACCCTTTGAAATTGTAGAAAGTGTCAGAACGGGTGTGATTGCCTTACAACGTGGCAATAGACATATGTAAGGAAAACAAGTGCATGAAGCGTTTGGAACAGATGCGTCATGCTGCCTAATGGGCTGATGGCAGGGGACTGAGACAATAGAACAACGTGATTTGATGCGCGAAATGGGGTGTGAGATGGGTCAAGGTTTTTTGTGGGACGCACCCCTAAACCCTGTGCAGATTGAAGAGAAGTACCTTGAAAAGAATGGTAGAAGTGTGTTAAACTAGTTCAAAAGAACAAAAGACTATTCAAAGGAGCTAGTAAGCAATGAATAATTTGGAAAAATTAACATTAGCTCAGTTACGGGAATTAGCCAAGGACAAAGGGATTGCACATCTTAGCAAACTCAAGAAGTCCGAGGTCATCCAAGCACTTTTAACGTTTGAAAGTTCACATCAACAATCTTCTCCTATTATCACATCCGAGGAAGTTTCCTCACCATCTGTATCACCCCAAGTCGTGAATGAAACAGAAGAGGTTCCAGTTGCTAATGATCGCAGTGATCGTATGACTGGAGCAGGAATACTTGAGATCATGCCTGATGGGTATGGCTTTTTAAGAGCTTGCAATTTTATGCGTGGTGAGAATGATATCTATGTCTCTATTTCACAGATCCGTCGTTTTGATCTGAAGACTGGAGACTGGATTGAAGGCGATATCCGCAGGCCCAAAGAGGGTGAAAAAGCAGGCGCCTTATTGTATGTGCATAAAGTAAATGGGGACAGACCTGAACGTGCTAAGCTAAGACCGAACTTCGAGACACTCACACCGATATTCCCAGACGAGAGACTTTCTCTTGAATACGAGAAAAAAGTCCTTTCCACACGTATTATTGATATTCTAGCGCCAATTGGTAAAGGCCAAAGAGGGTTGATTGTAGCCCCACCAAAGGCTGGTAAGACTGTGCTCCTCAAGCACATTGCCAATGCCATTACAGCCAATCATCCAGACGTTTCACTGATTGTGCTCCTTATCGACGAGCGTCCTGAAGAGGTGACAGATATCCGTCGTAGTATCACAGGCACTGATGTACAGGTGATCGCCTCTACATTTGATGAACCACCAGAGCACCACAAGCAAGTGGTGGAGATGGTGCTAGAGCGTGCTAAGCGTATGGTAGAGCAGGGCAAGGATCTCGTGATCTTGCTTGATAGTATCACACGTATGGCAAGAGCTTACAACTTGACAATTCCGCCAAGTGGACGTACACTTTCAGGAGGACTTGATCCTGCAGCGCTGCATATGCCAAAGAAATTTTTTGGGGCAGCACGTAATATCGAAAAGGGTGGCAGTCTGACTATTTTGGGGACAGCCCTTGTAGAGACAGGTAGCAAGATGGATGAAGTCATCTTTGAAGAATTCAAAGGGACGGGCAATATGGAACTTGTGCTTGACCGTTCACTTTCCGAGCGCCGGATCTTCCCTGCTATTGATATTTATAAGTCTGGGACAAGAAGAGATGATCTCTTACTTGAACCAGAAGAGAGCAATATTGCCTACTATGTACGCAAGGAGCTCCACAAAGGAAATACAGCAGATATTACAGAAAAATTGATTAGTATGATGATTACATGCGAAGATAACAAAGAATTTGTCAAACGCATGAACCAATCTATTCAAGGTGGCCAATAAAAGCTTGTCTAAACCACTTGCATTATGAAAAAAGCTATGCTATAATGTCTCTGTTGTTGTAAAATTGTTAAAGCGAATATTAACATAGAATGCTACGTGAAAGAGGTGAATTACGTGAATAAAGAAATCCAACCAACATACGAGGAATTAACGATCAAATGTACTTGTGGTAATGAAATCGTTACTCGTTCAACAAAACCAAACATTTCTGTAGAGGTATGTTCAAAATGTCATCCATTCTACACAGGACAACAAAGAGCTGTTTCTGCTAAAGGTAGAATTGACAAATTCAACAGAAAATACAACGTTTAATAAGAAACTGGAGGGGTTGAGAGGATGGTCTCAACTCCTTTTTTCTATTTCATAAGGAGGTGTTAGGGCTATGGGAAGAACTGATATTGGTGGTCAAGCAGTCATTGAAGGCGTTATGATGAAGGGCCGTAGATTCTATACGGTGGCTGTACGTAAGCCGGATGGTGAGATTACCACAGATACACAAGAAAGTCATAGTATTTTAGAAAAATACCCGATTTTTAAACTTCCAGTATTAAGAGGTATGGCAGTTTTTGTCGAATCACTTATTGTTGGAATCAAGACACTCACTTACTCAGCAGAACTTTTCGGGGACGAAGAAATGGATGAAGAGCCAAGCAGGTTTGAACGCTGGCTCACTGAAAAACTTGGTGACAAAACAGAGAAGGTTATACTAGGGGTAACAATGGCATTTTCATTTGTACTTGCTATTGGGATCTTTATGGTACTACCTATGCTGATTAGTCGTCTATTCAAGAGTTTTGTACCTTCATCATTTTTACAAAATATCATAGAAGGGGCTGTCAGAATCCTAATCTTCTTAGGTTATATGAAGCTTGTTTCTAAGATGCGAGATATTGAAAGAACCTTCGAGTACCATGGTGCCGAACACAAAACGATCAATTGTCTTGAGCAAGACATGCCACTAACTGTAGAGAATGTAAGATCATGTACACGTCTACATAAAAGCTGTGGTACAAGCTTCTTGTTTGTAGTAATGGTTGTAAGTATACTTGTGTTTAGTGTATTTACCACACAAGTATTGTGGATACGTACACTCGTACGTATTGTGATGGTGCCTGTTGTAGCGGGGATTTCTTATGAGTTCATTAGATGGGCAAGGAAATCACCAGATAGCAAACTTGCACAGCTTCTAAGTGCACCAGGGATGTGGCTTCAAAGAGAGTTCACAACAAGGGAACCAGATGATCAGCAAATCGAAGTAGCGATTGCTGCTGTAGAAGGAGTGCTTAAGCGTGAAGCTTAGAGAATTGATTACAAAAGGAATGGGTGTCTTAGAGGCTCATGGAAGACCTGATGCAGCGATTGATAGCAAACTGCTGATGCTTCACCTTTTGGAAAAAGATACAAATTGGATGCTCATGCACTATGGTGATGAGCTAGAAGAAGCGGTATGTGACCACTATATGCGTCTTGTAGATGAGCGCGCAGGTGGTGTACCACTTCAACATATTACACGTTCACAAGAGTTCATGGGATTGCCTTTCTATGTGGATCACCGGGTATTGATTCCCCGTCAAGATACGGAAACCTTGGTGGAGACAATACTGGAATATGGCAAGCACATGAACCTTGAGCACGGTGTGGAGGTTGGTATGGGCTCGGGATGCATCAGCATCTCATTGGCACATTATCTGCCTCAGCTTCATATGTTAGGGATTGATATCAGTTCGGATGCATTGGAAGTTGCACGCCATAATATACTAAACAATCAGGTATCAGACCGTGTAAAAGTACTTGAAAGTGATGTGTTTAAAAACTATCAAAAACCCGCACAATCACTGGACTTAATTGTATCCAATCCACCGTATATATCTACTGAAGAATGTAAACAATTAATGACAGAAGTGATCCAGTATGAGCCAACTATGGCACTTACAGATGGCGGAGATGGTCTGAGATTTTACCGTGAGATTACCCGAGCTGCCAAGCACTATCTCAGAGAAGGCGGTCTGCTTGCTTATGAGATTGGCTATGATCAAGGGCAAGCAGTATGTCAGCTCTTAGAAGAGGCGGCGTTTAAGGATGTACGCCTTATTCAGGACTTAGCAGGAAAAGATCGGGTAGTAGTGGGTATCAAATAAATAATAAAGCTTAATGAGGTGGCGAGATGTTTGCTCAAATAGAGGAATTAGTACAGAAGTTTGAAATCATCGGAGAACAAATCAGCAATCCAGACGTAATTGCCAACCAAGAGAGATGGCAAAAACTGATGAAAGAGCATAGTGATTTAGCTCCTATCGTAGAAAAGTATAAAGAATACACACAAACATTAGAAGCAATTGAAGAAGCGCTTATGATGTTAGAAGAACCATTAGATGCAGATTTTAAAGAGATGGTAAAAGAGGAACTTTCTGAAAATAAAAAGCGTGTAGAACCTCTTGAAGAAGAAATGAAACTTCTCTTAATTCCAAAGGACCCTAACGATGACAAGAACGTTATCGTAGAGATCCGTGGTGGTGCAGGTGGTGATGAAGCGGCGTTATTCGCAGCAGATCTTTACCGTATGTACTGCTATTATGCAGAAAGCAATCGTTGGAAAACAGAGCTTATGGATCTGAATGAAAATGGTCTTGGTGGCTTCAAAGAAGTGATCTTCATGATCAAAGGACAAGGTGCATACTCTAAACTTAAGTATGAGAGTGGTGTACACCGTGTACAACGTATCCCTGCAACAGAATCTGGTGGACGTATCCATACATCTACAGTAACAGTAGCTGTATTACCAGAGGCAGAAGAGGTAGATGTTGAATTAAACTTAGGAGATATTCGTGTTGACGTATTCCGTTCATCAGGAAATGGTGGACAGAGTGTTAATACAACGGACTCTGCGGTACGTATCACACACATGCCATCAGGAATCGTTGTATCATGTCAAGATGAGAAATCTCAGCTCAAAAACAAAGAAAAAGCACTCAAAGTACTTCGTGCAAAACTTTATGAGCAAGAGCTTGAAAAACAACATGCAGAACTAGCTGCAGAGAAGAAAAGCCAGATCGGTACAGGAGATAGAAGTGAGCGTATCCGTACTTACAACTACCCACAAGGTCGTGTAACTGACCATAGAGTTGGTCTGACACTTCACCGTCTTGATGCTATCTTAGATGGGGATATTCAAGAGATTATCTCAACACTTACAACAGTAGATCAAACAGAAAAATTAAAATACATTTCAAACTAAGTGTTTGAAACACCAGAACAAAAGGCTATTGCTTCGGCAATGGCCTTTTGTTTTTTTGCGTAGAGAGTGTTCTAAACCACTGTACAAGCTCCATATAATAGGACGAGGGGTGAGGATAAGTGAACAGTTTATATGCAGGTGCAATGGGATTTCTAGCAGAAGGTGGCGGTGTGCTGATTGGAATACTGCTCCTTTACTTCTTTCGATTGACCAATAAAAGAGTGATCGGCATGCTCTTTGGGTGTACATCAGGTATCATGATGGCAATGATCTGCTTTGAGATCTTGCCAGAAGCGCTATCAGCTAAACAAGATAGTATGGTGTTAGTGGGGATTATCATTGGTATATTATTAGGGATCTTGATGCAGGAGTTTAGTTATGAGATTGAGCATCGAATGGAGAAGCGTAGACATAGTGGACAAGGATTTGGAACAGGGTTGGTCCTTCTTATGGGGATTGGTCTGCATAGCATCCCTGAGGGATTTGCACTGGGGGCGTTGGCTGGTACGAGCCCAGATACCATTGGACGCTTTGCCATGGTACTAGCACTTCATAGTATACCAGAGGCCATTGCGATAGCCATTCCTTTCAAGATGGCAGGAACCAAGCTGCATAGTCTCTTGTGGATTCCTGTAGGACTGGGGAGTATCATGGGGTTTGGTGCAGTGCTAGGGTATGTGATGAGTATGACGGCATCACACTTTATAACGATTATGCTAGGCGCAGCGGCAGGAATCATTCTCTATATTGTGTGTGAGGAGCTCTTGCCAGAGTCACGTAAGGTGTGGAATGGGCGAATGACAACGCTGGCTATTATTGCCGGAATTTTGGTAGGAATGACAATGCTTGGAATTATTTTCTAGTTCCTAGTGGGTTTTAATTGTTAATAGAGGATGTAATTGTTCACAAATTGTGGTAAAATGGACTTATTGCGCTAAAAACTAACGCAATAGGAGGACAGTTTATGAGCAAGCGAATAATCGCCGGCCTATTGGCTCTAGGGATGCTAGTAGGAAATAGCGCTGTATACGCAGCAGAATATACAGTGGATGTGGATCAAGAAATTGACCTTGTCATTGGCAATGAAAATGAAACGGATAATATGGGAACTGATGATGCAGGGGTAGATGGAGATCAAGAGGAAGATCAGGAGGCAGTACCTTCAGATGTGATAACTCAGACGATTGAAGTGAGTCTTGCAAAGCCAGAGATTTTAATTAATAATGTACTCTATACTTTAGATGAAATGCCACGTGTGATTGGTGGGACGACGTATGTTCCAGTGAATACACTCACACAGTATGTACTAAATGGGCAGTCCAAGTGGCACCCAGCTAGTCGCATTGTCGTGATTGAAGCGGCAGGGAAAAAGATCCAGATGCAAGTCAATGAGAAAAAAGTGATGGTGAATGGTGAGGCAGTGATGGCTACTGCAGTGCCAAAGATGATTGATAACCGCGTGTGGATTCCACTCAAAGAGGTGGTGAGCATCTTAAAGCTACCTATGACTTTTGATAGCACAAACAAGAGCATTCGTATTGAGGTAGTGGGTGAGGCTTATCAGAACACACAACCTCAGGCTGATTTTGCATTTGGTGCAACAAATTATGTACAAGGGCAGCAAATCACGCTCACAGACAACAGCTTTGATGAAGATGGTGATAAGCTCATCAAATGGCAATGGCGTGTGAATGGGGGCAAAGTACTCTATAGCATGGAAGAAGTAAAGGGTGCTATTGGCGTTGGTGATAACCTTGTAGAACTTCGCGTACAAGATGCAAAGAAAGCATGGAGTGAATGGGCTAGGCAAAATGTTACCCTAGAGCGTAACCAAGCACCAAGTGTGCTAGAACTCAGTGCGAATCAAACGACTTTCAAGCGTGGTGAGGCCATTACATTCGACTTTGCATATGACAATGAAGAATGGGAAGAGATCGTGGAGGAAGAGTGGAGCTATAGACGCGCGCAGGACCGCATGGTAGATGCGATCTTGGAGAAACCACAAAAAATCTTCTATCCAGGAGAATATATCGTTTCTTTACGTCTCAAAGATGCGTGGGGGAACTGGAGTGAGTCTTATGAGATGAAGCTCAAAGTAAGCAAAGAAGTGGTACAAAGTGAGATGGAGTATGCTTTTAACGAAGCACCCATCGGTACAATCCTCCAAAATTACAATCAATTTAATTTTAATAGCTATGAAGCAGTAGCTGTACCAAATGTGATTCAGACAGGGAGTACACTGATGATGAGTAACTCACCAGAGTCTGTATTCATGCCAGGTATTCTTTATCAAGACGTGCTTCAAGATGAGATCCGTGTGCTTTATCACCACAAGAACATCATGAAGAATGCAACAGGGACGGAGCGTCTTGTGGTCATGATAGAGAACCCAAATGACCAACCAATCCTTGTAGTACGTAAGCGACAAGGAAACAAGGGGCCAGCAACAGATGTCTTACATATTGGGCAACAGACACTCTACGATTACTTAGGACCAAACCGTGAAGTGCAATATACACTTGCACCAGGGCAAAAGATGTTCCTATTCAATAGTGGGGATAAAAAATGGCGCCAAGATGAAACCCTTTCAGGTATGATTGATCTCTATTGCCAACAGCCACTTAAGGTGACTGTAGCAACAATCCGTGCAGAACACAAGTTAGAAGATGTTGTCAATCTGCCTTACTTACAAAAAGATGGGGTGCATACACGTGGGACATTCCCAAATGCAGACCACTATTATACATTTGAATTAGATGGCAAGGAGCCAAAGAAACTTGTGCTCGGTCTCAAAGCAACTGAAGGGGCACCATGGCTTGAAGGCTATGATGCAATTACAGGTGAAGAAGTACTGAACAAAGGGAACTATGGTGTAAGATACCATCTCCGTATGACAGCAAAAGAGAACTTTGGACTGATCATCAACCCGAGAGGTGGTGTGTTCAAAGGTGCTATTGGTTGGAAAGATGATAAGAGTTATCTCACACCAAAGTCACATCTCAATAACGGGATGCAGGCGGCAACTATAGGGGAGATGGGTAAAGGACAGTCTCGCGAACTGTATTACATGCTTCCAAATGGGTCAAGTGCACCCGTGCTGATTGGATTTATTCCAGAAAGCAAGTGGAGAACACACGAATAAAGCATAAAAAAGCCTTTCTTGATGAATAATAATGATGTAAAAATCATTCGTTCATGAAGGAGGCTTTTCTTATGCCAAAATTAAATTGTGGTGTTGCAAATTGTGGAAATAATGCAGATGACTGTTGTTGTCTTGCAAATATCGGGGTAGCAGGAAATGATGCACATACTTCTGATCAAACATGCTGTAGCAGTTTCTGTGAAAAATCAGGTGCAACAAACTGCACAAATTCACCAAATCCAAGTCTTTCTGTACAATGTGATGCATGCAACTGCACACATAATGCAAACCGTGAGTGCTGTGCTGACAGCATCAATATCAATGGATTCGGTGCAAGTAACAGTATGGAGACAGCATGTTCTAGTTTTTGCCAAGCATAATACTTTGAGCAGCGCACATACTAGTAGTGTTAGTCGATAACCTTTATAGGAGGGACATATTATGAAAAAGTTTACTAACAAGGCCGATACAAATTACGCAATGGATTGTACAAATAGGTTAGACTGTGGAAATATGGTTGATTGCAGTGATACAGTTGAAGATTGTTCAGGTTGCGGATGTGGTGGCAAAAAAGGTGAGAAAAAATCATGTGGATGTCACCACAAATAAAATGTCCTAATATCAGATACTAACTGGTAGAAGACTGTACCGTTTACTCTTTGAGTGAATGATACAGTCTTTTTATTTGTATTAAAGTAATGGTTTAATGTGGGACACTCTTGGCAATCATCAATAGACAGGAGGCGTAATAAAATAAAAGGGATACATATTTCAAAGAATGGGGGCATATAGACATGAAGACATTGTTTAAAGGTATGATTTTGATAGGTGTGACCCTCGGGTGTATCTGGGGTGCTTCTTTGATTTGGGCATTTGAACGCAAAGATCTGTGTTTTATCATTGGAGCAATCTATATTTTGGTAGGCAGTACCAGCATGGTTGGGAATATGGAGGGACGGCCGAGGCAGGAGGAGTCGGTTGATGTATCACTTGAAGGAGATGGATCTGATGCCGAAGCGCCTATAGTACGGCCTGGTACATCCTTTGTAGGCCTGATGATGAGTAGCGCAGTGGTGGTGATTGTGATGGGTGTCTTTTGGCGCTAGCACCCTCTAGAGCAGCAGATAGAACTGTTGTTCTTATGCATAAGATGGGGTATACTGATAACAAATACAAAAGAAAAGGGAGTGCTTATGAAACCATTCAAAATTGTGTCAAATTATAAGCCTATGGGAGACCAACCACAGGCTATTGATCAATTAGTTCAGAGTATTGATGCCAAGAAGCATATGTATCAGACCTTACTTGGTGTAACGGGATCAGGCAAGACATTTACCATGGCCAATATTATTGAGCGTACACAAAAACCCACGCTCATTATTGCACATAACAAGACATTAGCAGCCCAGCTTTATAGTGAGTTCAAAGAGTTCTTCCCAGACAATGCAGTTGAATACTTTGTCTCTTATTATGATTATTATCAACCAGAAGCCTATGTGGCCCATAGTGATACTTATATTGAGAAGGATTCTAGTGTCAATGAAGAGATCGACAAACTCCGTCACTCGGCGACAGCAGCACTTGCAGAAAGACGGGATGTGATCATCGTAGCCAGTGTTTCTTGTATCTATGGCTTGGGTGACCCAATCGACTACGAGAACCAAGTACTTTCACTTAGAGAAGGTGCCGAGATGGACCGTGACGATGTGCTACGCAAGCTGGTACAGATCCAGTACAACCGCAATGACTCAGACTTCGTCAGAGGGAGCTTCCGCGTACGCGGGGACACTGTGGAGATCATCCCTGCCAACAACTCGGAGCGTGCGATCCGCGTAGAATTCTTTGGCGATGATATCGACCGCATCGCAGAGATTGACGCCTTGACGGGCAAGATCCTAGGTTATAGAGACCATGTCTCTATCTTCCCCGCATCTCACTACTCGATCTCACCAGAGAAGATGGAGCATGCCATCACAGCCATTGAGGCTGAGCTTAAAGAAAGACTTGAAGTACTCAAGGGAGAGGACAAGCTTCTTGAGATGCAGCGACTCAGTCAGCGTACCAACTTTGATATTGAGATGCTCAGAGAGATGGGCTACTGCTCAGGTGTTGAGAACTACTCAAGACACCTATCAGGACGAGAAGCAGGGAGCACGCCGTTTACACTGCTTGACTACTTCCCAGATGACTATCTCCTTATGATTGATGAGTCCCATATGACGGTGCCACAGGTCCGCGCCATGTACAATGGTGACCAGGCACGTAAGAATGTATTGGTAGACTATGGCTTTAGATTGCCATCAGCCTTAGATAATAGACCACTCATGTTTGATGAGTTTGAACAAAAGATCAATCAGATCTTATTCGTATCAGCGACACCAGCGCAGTATGAGCTTGAGCACTCAGAGTGTATTGCCGAGCAGCTCATTCGACCAACTGGGCTACTCGATCCGCCGATTGAAGTCCGCCCTGTACAAGGACAGATTGATAATCTCCTTCATGAGATCAATCTACGTATTGCCAACAATGAGAAGATTATGGTGACGACCCTGACCAAGCGTATGTCAGAGGACCTGACGGATTACCTACGTGAAGTGGGGATCAAGGTGAAGTATCTTCACTCAGATATTGATACCCTGGAGCGTATCGAGATTGTACGTGATCTACGTCTCGGTGTATTCGATGTCTTGATCGGGATCAACCTGCTAAGAGAAGGTCTTGATATTCCGGAGGTGTCTCTTGTTGCTATACTTGATGCGGACAAGGAAGGCTTCCTACGTTCTGAGACATCGCTCATCCAGACCATAGGGCGTGCAGCACGTAATGCCAATGGCGAGGTGATTATGTATGCAGACAATATGACACGCTCTATGATAGCAGCGATCTCTGAGACCAACAGACGTCGTCAGATCCAAGAAGCGTACAATGAGGCCCATGGGATTGTGCCACAGACCATCAAGAAAGAGATTCGTGATCTCATCGTAGCCACTAAGTCTGCGAAGAAAAGTGATGACCTCTTCAAAGACAAGGACCCAGAGTCTATGTCTCGTGAAGAACTTGAGAAAGTGCTTAAGAAGATTGAAAAAGAGATGCGTAAGGCAGCGACAGAACTTCAATTTGAGAAAGCAGCAGAACTGCGTGACCAATTGGTAGAACTCAAGAAAATCTATATCAAACTTTAAAGAAGGCTGATAGTCTCGTGCATAGGGCACAAGCTATCAGCCTTTTTTTGATGGGAGTCTGATGCTGGGTGAAAGGCGCATCAAACGTGTGTGTGTTTACGGTATTCTGAAGGATACATCCCTGTAGATTTCTTGAAGACGCGAGAAAAATACAGGGGATCACTATAACCGACGATTTGTGCAATGTCTTTTGAAAGGAGGTCAGGATTTTGAAGAAGCATTTCTTTTGCTTTTTCAATCCGAAGCATCATCATATATTCGGAGGGGGAGCTCCCTTTATATGTCTTGAAAAGCTTACTGATATAGGTTGGCACCAAGCCAAAATGCTCTGAGAGATCTTGGTTGGTGATGGGTTCCGTAATATGTGCTTGAATAAAGCATTCAATCTGTTCAATCAAGGAGGCCTTATCTTGTGTGTCAGTCGTGCCTTGCTGGGTGTGATACTGGGCCAACGTCGTAATAGTTTGTTCAAAGAGCTGAGCATAGTCAGAACACGCGATGAGGTGACTATGTAGAAGCTGTTCTACAACATAACCATCAGTTGAGATAAAGTGTGTTTTTTTGCAAAGCAGTACAATGTGATTGAGCAGTGTTTCGAGATTTGCTTGTGAAAGTTGTTGGGATGCAAAAGTGTCAAAGATCCCTAGGAGTGTTTTTTTAAACAGGGAAAGATGCTGTTTCTCTAGTGCATGGATGAGCTGTTTCTCAGCAGTAGGGGCAATCAAGTGCATGGTATAAGCGGGTCTATGGGCCAGGTCAATCAGCTGAGCTGTACCAAATATGATCATATGAGGGTATTCAAGAGAGAATTTGATATAGCTTGCATAGAGTGTTTCCAAGTCCTGCTGAGGTAATAGATGAATCAGTGTACAAGGCTGCCCTTGCAGCTGGAGTGCATCATAAAGCGTTGCAGTTACGACTTTGAGTTGGGCTTTTGACAAACCTTGGAGCAGGAGAAGCCTTTCTTTGGGGTTTTTGCCGCTCATAAGACAATAGGTGGTATGTTGAGGCAGAAGTGTCAAAAGTTGATTCTCCAGGTCCATCTCCTGCCAGTAGCTCTGCCAATAGGAAAGCGCATAAGAACCTGTGGTGGGGAAGGAGCCAAGACACACAGAGATCAGATCAAAGGGTGGTTTCAAAGTAAAGCCGGGGCTACTTTGATAAATCTCATGACCCTGAAAAACTTCGCAGAGTTGGAGCTGCTGCAACTCTTGAATGATTTTACCAATGATTTTCGTAATTTCCGTAAGATCAAGAGGTTTTAGAAGATAGTCGTAGGCGCCTAGTCGCAAAGCTTTCTTGGCATATTCAAATTCCTGGTAGCCACTAAGAATGATCGTGATGATCTGGGGATGGTGCTGATTAATGTACTCAAGAAGCTCAAGTCCTGAGATCAAAGGCATATTAATGTCTGTAAATACAATGTCAACAGGGTTTTCTGTTAGATAGTCTATGGCAGCTTGTCCGTTATAGGCGGTATGTACAATCTCACAGTTGGTATGAGCTTTTTTGATTTTATTACAGATTCCTCTTAGGATTGGTGGTTCATCCTCGACCACCATTATTTTCAACATCATTGATAAGACCTCCTAAAGTAATAGTAGCGCCTCCACAAGGGTTATTTTCTAATTTGAAAATCAGGTAACTCTTATACATGATATGGAGTCTGAGAAACAGATTCGTGAGGGAAAGGCCACCAATCTGCAATTTGGTCAATTCTTCGGCTGTGTCGGCAAGGGCAAGTGCAATCATATGGTTTTCGAATGCTTCAATCGCACCATCTGGAAAACCAACACCATTATCTGAAATGGTCACTAACCAATACCCATCTTTAACAAAAAAGTGAATTGCGATATGCCAAGGACTCGGTTTTTGCTTGAAACCATGATTGAAACAGTTTTCTGCAAGGGGTTGGATGATGAGTTTGGGAATGCGGATCTGATCAGTAGGGCCGTCAATCTGAAGGTCAAAAGTAAAAAGATCCTCATAGCGGTCTTTCATCAATTCCAGATAAGACCTCGTATAGCTCAGTTCTTCCTCCAAGGTAACATGGGTCTGCGTGTAGGAAGAAGAGAAGCGCAGCATGCTAGAGAGTTTTTCACACATATCTGCAAGCTTAGGTACATCATTTTCTTCCGCGGTGACACTCATGACGGATAGCACATTATGAATGAAATGAGGGTTAATTTGAGCTTGAAGTGCCAAGAGGTGAGATTTAAGTTCACTGGTTCTGGCAAATATGGTGTGCTGGATTGAAATATTAAGATGTTCAAACATTTTATTGAAAGCGTTGCCAAGTTGAACGAATTCGTCACTCACTGATTCATCTAGTAATTCAAGTGAGAGATTATCAAGATTGATGGCTGTTACAGAATGCTGAAGTTTTTTGAGTGGATTAGTAAAATAGGTAATCAGCAGAAATTGTGAAAGTGAGCTAATCAAGAAAACAATGAGGAAGATGAAGATAATCATGTATTGAAAATTTTTATAGCTTGAGAAGAGAATATCTTTGTTCTGCATCAAGATAATATGGTAGTCCACTTCTGTCATAGACTGTGAAGTGATGAGGTAATGATCATCTGATACGGTCTCGTAGTCAAAATAGTGAGGCTCGGGGGTGATTGGGTAAATGATCTTACCTTCGCCATCAATCATGAAAGCGGTGATGCTTGGACCAAGTGAGGTAAAGAGAGCGTCTAAGGCACTAGAGTCAAGTTGCACCTCTACATAGCCTGCTATGGTGTTGTCTGTAATTCTATAGTTTTTGATAGGGCGCACTATAGATAAGGTATAGAGCGAACTGCTATAGGATGAAGTCAAACTAAAGGGGTCTTTTCTGGGTGGGATAAAGAAGCTTTTGTGACTATGATGTTGGAAGAAAGTGATAACGTCTGTGAAGTCTTTGCTCTGAAAGAAGTTGTTGACGGCAAGGGTATCAGTCGGTTTATAGCCCACATCTACGAAGTTGCCAAAACGATCGTAGAGACAGATGCGCGTAGCAAGATCGTTTTTAAAGTTATAGGAATTGAGGAAATCCCGAAGGTCAAAACGTAGAAAATGGTCCTCATCAAAATAATTGGTTAGCTGATCTTTTGGAAGTTGGGTAAATTGACCAAGAATATACGGATTAGAGGCGATTTGCAAAGTGATTTTATCCATATTATCGATGAGGGTATCTGTTTGTTCTGTGAGTTTGGTATTGAGTGTCTGGAGGTTCTGGGTTAATTGTAGGGACTCTTTTTCTTTCAGGAAATTGTAAAAATAAAAAAGAATCGACAGAAGCGATAATACGATAATAACGGTATTGGTAATGAATAATTTGGTGGAAAAACTACATTTTAACCTAGGCATAGTCACCTCCATTAGCAAAATTGTTGTGAAAATAAAACAATAATAATGATTATATATCAAATTTTTATAAAAATCCATAATACATTTTACAATTATCCATTTTGTTTTGGGGAGAAACAAGCGATAATAGGGTTAAGAAAAACAAAGGGGGAATCAACATGAAGAACAAGTGGTTTAAGAGATTGGTGTTATTAACAAGTATGAGTATGGTTGTAGCAAGTGTTGCAGGGTGTGGACAAGGCGATACCAAACAAGGCGATACCAAACAAGCTGTAGAGACTTCTGGTAGCCAGGCAACTAAGCCCGAGGATGAGAAACCTGTAAAGGTCACAGCAATGATTGCACAATCACGTAATTATGAGGGTCTTCAGAAGATGATTCAAAAATTAAAAGATGAAGAAAATATTATTATAGATGCACAAGTTGTACCAGATGATCAATATACAACCTTAATGAAGATGAAAGTAAATTCTGGTGAGAGCCCAGATATGATTGATTACAATATTCCAGGAATCTACTACGAACTCAATCCAGAACAGTTCTTTGTGGATCTATCAGGTGAGAGCTGGGTAAAGGACTTAGTATCCCCAGAAAATATCGAATACAATGGCAAGACTTATGGTTATCCATTCCAATCTGTGCAAGGGGTACTGGGATTTGTCTACAACAAAGAGATCTTTGATTCAATGGGAATAACAGAGCCTACCAATTGGGATGAATTCCTACAAGTATGTGAAAAGATTAAAAACGAGGGAAATGGCATTACACCTATACATGTGCCAAAAGATACATGGGTACCACAGATTTATATGACAGCCAACTTTGCCACTGCATTGGGTGCGGAGCGTGAAGTAGAAGTAGGGAAACAGCTTGAAAGCAATGAACTGAAGTGGACGGATGTACCAGAGTTTGCGGAGGTATTAGATCGTTACCTTGAGTTATATAGTAAAGGGTATGTAAATAATGACTTCACTTCTGTGAACTACGATAATACGATTGAGGCAATGGGAGCAGGTAAGGCAGCCATGGTATTTTGTGGCGATTTCTTTGCAAACTCTGTGCTAGAAGCATTCCCGGATGCAAAGCTTGGTATGTTCAATGTGCCAATGGTTGGCAATAGTGACTGTATTGCAGCGACCACACAATCTATTGGATTTGTGGCATCTAAGGATTCAAAAAATATGGACACAGTAAAACGTATTTTTGAATTATGGTCAACACCAGAGTATGGGAACTTGTATTTTGAAGAAAGACCAGGTTTCCCAGCGTTGAAAGCAATTGATGGCGGCAAGACACCAAGCTACCTTGAAGGTATTTATGACCAATACATCAGTACAGGTAAGACACTTGAAGAGTTCAATACTTGCCTAACGATAGGGTCTAATGTAATGGGAAGTCATCTCTGGCTCTATTACATTGATGCACCAGCAAAAGGTAATATGACAGGCGCAGACATCTTGGCTAAATTCCAAGGAGATTTTGAGAAATACATGAAAGAGATGCAACAATCAGGATTTTAGTATAAGTACATTGGTAGATGAGGAGTTAGGGCGATCAGTGATCTGTGTATCGCTCTAACTTTCTTAACTCATAGAGGGAGGGAAAGAGATGAAATCTAAAAGGAGTCAATCAATATATCCTATTTGGCTAACCTTACCAGCGGGCGTGATTTATACAGTATTTTTCATTATACCTATTGTAAGTGCATTTGTACTTGCTTTTACTGACTGGAATATCTCTAGAATGTATACACCAGAGTTTACAGGATTTAAGAACTTTTTAGTCTTGATGCAGGATGAGGTGTTTATACGTTCGATCTTGAATACTCTACTTTTTGCAGGTGCAACGACTATACTTAAGATGATGATCGGGCTAGGACTTGCACTTGTATTAGCCAAGAAAATATGGGGAAATAACATTTTTAGAACGTTGTTCTATGTGCCATGTACTTTAAGTACAGTGGTAGTTGGTTTGCTTTTTACATCGATCTTGAGCAAAGATGGCTTGTTCAACAATGTATTAGGCGTATTTGGATTTGAATCCACTATAGATTGGTTAGGCAAGTATCCAACGGCGATGCTTTGGATCATTCTGATGGAGGTATGGATGTGGGCAGGATTTTGTATGTTTATCTTTATTGCAGGCTTGCAGGCGATCCCAAAAGATTACTATGAGTGTGCCGACATAGAAGGAGCGAGTAAATGGAAGACGTTTACCAAAGTGACATTGCCACTATTAGTGCCCTCATTTACTGTTGTAACGACTTTGAATATTACAGGGGGACTCAAGGTGTTTGATATGGTATATATCCTGACCAATGGTGGACCGGGATTTGAGACCCAGGTACTTAACACCTATACATATCGTGCTTTTGGGATAGGGCTTCTTGGGGAAGCGAGTGCATCTGCTATCATTTTATCCCTCATCGTGGTAGCGATTACATTTATCATGAACAAGTTGTTGAAGGATAGGGAGGTTGAGATGTAATGACAAGAAAAACAAAAGAACTGCTTTCACAAAGTATTTTATTTTTGCTGATGCTCGTTATTGCAACAATCTTTGTTGTTCCGATTGGAATGATGCTACTAGGCTCTGTCAAAT
>JBOFIR010000051.1:0-21164 GCA_051650265.1 Cellulosilyticaceae bacterium | reverse complement strand
AAGAAAGAGCTGAAGGACGCAAAGGAAAATCTGATATGGATCTTCTTAGAGCAGACATCGCTCTTAAAAAAGCGCTTGTACGTATCAATGTAGGTGAAACGAAATAACCCATTTTAAAGAGCTATTTTCTTAATTTAAGAAAATAGCTCTTTTTGTTTGTATAAAAGTGTGTAATAGACTATGCCTAACATCTAAATGTATGTTAAAATGTATTAAAGTTTAAAAATTTAGTTTATTTCAAGTACTTTAAGCAGAGTAGGAGGATTGTGGTGAGTGAAAAAGAATGGGTAGATAGTCTATGGCAGAAAGTAGAACATAAGTTAGAGCAAGTTGCTAGAAGGTCTCGGGACAAGATCCCATATACGACGATTAATGGAGTGCATGACGATCTGTCCGGTCCACGTGTCAACTGGTGGACCAATGGCTTCTGGGGTGGGCTTATGTGGCTCATGTATGCAGATACCAAGAAGGAAATTTACAAGGATGTGGCCCAGAATCAAGAGAGCCTTCTTGATGGTGCTCTCGCAAACTATGAAGCACTTCATCATGATGTAGGATTTATGTGGCACATCACGAGTGGGGTACACTACCGTTTGCTAGGTGAACAATCTGCGAAGACACGTGCTTTGTATGCTGCCAATGTACTTGCGGGTAGATATAACCTTAGGGGGCAGTATATTACAGCTTGGAATGGCAACCAACCGGGGCTTGCAATCATCGATAGTATGATGAATATTCCACTACTCTATTGGGCATCCAAAGTGACCAATGATCCAAGGTTCCGTTATATTGCAGAGAGCCATGCGGACTCTACTATAACCAATCATGTAAGAGCAGATGGCAGTGTAAGGCATATTGTGGTCTATGATCATGAGCAGGGTGGGGTACTCAAAGAGATAGGTGGACAAGGCTATAGCGAGGGGTCTAGCTGGAGCCGTGGACAAGCATGGGGATTGTATGGGTTTACCTTGAGCTATCTTCATACAGGCAAAGAAGCATATCTGGATACTGCTAAGCGTATTGCACATTATTTTCTTGCGAACACAGCAGCAGATCCACTACCACTTTGTGATTTTAGAGCGCCACAAGAACCGGTAATCTATGATAGTACGGCAGGTGCCATTGCAGCTTGTGGACTATTAGAACTTGCCAAGCTGGTACCAGAATATGAGCAGCGACTTTATAGAGAAGGTGCTATGAGGTTAATGAAGGAACTCGAACAAAGATGTTGCCACTGGGAAGAGACGGAAGATGCGATTTTACATATGGGTACAGAACGCTACGGCACAGGGCACCATATGCCTATTATCTACGGGGATTACTACTTTGTAGAGGCACTATACAAACTCAGAGACAATACAGAATTATTCTGGTAAGAGAGAAGAGGGATAGAAGATGAACTTGCTATTTGGTAACCGTAAATCTTATGAAGAAGCACTGGTCACATTGTGTCAGCCACTCCGTCCATATTATACAGAAGGTGGGGCAAGGCTGAATCTAGGGGGAACGACGGCACACTATGGAGATCGCATCGCAGGTATTGAAGGATTTTCAAGACCATTATGGGGATTAGCACCTTTCTATAGCCAAGGAGGCATCTATGATCTGGATCAGACCTATATAGAGGGATTTAAAAATGGTACGAATCCATCACATCCAGAGTATTGGGGAACACTTTATCCTTGCCATCAGGCATTTGTAGAGATGGCAGCTATGGGACTGACTTTGATGATTGCGCCGCAGGTCATATGGGATCCCCTCAGTGATGTGGAAAAAGATAATCTCGTCAATTGGCTCTATCAGATCAATGAGCAGGGGCTACCAGAGAACAACTGGCAGTTCTTCAAGGTAATGGTTAACATTGGGCTTCAAAAAGTAGGTGCACGCTACAGCCAAGAGGGGATTGAAGCGGCGATAACCATCATTGAATCTTGTTATCTAGGGGATGGCTGGTACTCAGATGGGAAGAGTATTCAAAGAGATTATTATATTGCCTTTGCGATGCATTATTATGGACTCATCTATGCCAAGGAGATGGCGGTGCTTGATCCTGAGCGAAGTCAGGTGTTTAAAGAACGTGCAGCAGCCTTTGCCAAAGATTTTATTTATTGGTTTAGTGAAGATGGGGAGGCACTTCCTTTTGGGCGTTCACTGACTTATCGGTTTGCACAGTGTAGTTTCTTTAGCGCACTCGCTTATGCGGGTGTTGAGGCGTTGCCGTGGGGTGTGATCAAAGGCATTGTAGATCGACATATGAATTGGTGGCTCAGTAAACCTATCCTAGACCGTGAAGGGATTTTGAGTATTGGCTATGGGTATCCAAACCTACATATGGCAGAGGGGTATAATGCACCAGGGTCACCTTATTGGGCATTTAAGAGCTTTTTGATACTCGCACTAGATGAGGGGCATCCATTTTGGCAGGCCAAGGCAGAGCCTCTACCAACTTTAGATGCTGTGAAGGTGCTGCCACATGCGGGGATGATTATACAGCGTGTAGAGAAGGGGCATGTGATTGCTCTAACGTCAGGACAATATGCAGGCTTTAGACCAGTACATGTAGCAGAGAAGTATGAGAAGTTCGCGTACTCTACTTATTTTGGTTTCAATGTGCCAAGGTCCTATTATCTACTTGGTCAGGCGGCACCTGATAATATGCTGAGCTTCTACAAAAATAGCCTTTATCATGTACGCAGAACGTGTGATGAGGTAGCAATCAATGAAGAAAGGATCTATTCTAAGTGGTCACCGTTAGAAGGCATTGTGGTTGAAACTGAAATTAGACCTTGGGGCGAGGGACATATGCGTCAGCACACGATCCATGCTGATGCACCGATTGAAGCTGTAGAATGTGGTTTTAGTTTGCCTCAAGATGAGCAGCACCCAGGGCATTCACAGATTTGCGAGGGGAATCGGTCAGCCGTTTGGAGTCCAAGGGGCTACTCAGAAGTACGCCTTGAGGTGGGCGAAGGTAAGGCTGAAATTATTGGTTGTGAGCCTAATACCAATGTACTACATCTGAGGACGATTCTACCAAGTATACGCATACAGATTCCAGAGGGAACGACAGTGATTAGAACTTATGTGGTGGGCCTCAAAAATCCCCATTAGCAGATTGAAGTTTGCTAAGATTAGGGATATGATGAAAGTAGTAAAGGGGGGGACAAGATGTACTTGCTTGGTGTAGATGGTGGTGGTACAAAGACACACTGCGTGGTAGGTGATGAGAAGGGAAATGTCTATGCTGAAGGATTTGGTGGACCTTCAAATTATCAGATTTCAGGGATAGAAGTAGCAAGACATTCTATCCAGACGGCGGTGAGTCGTGCACTTGCCAAGATTGGATTAGAAATCAAAGATGTAAGCTTTATTACACTGGGGCTTGCAGGGGCTGATTATCCTGAGGATTTTGGGACATTGGGAGTCATGTGTAGAGAACTTTTTGGCGAAGTACCCTTTGAAGTGGTGAATGATTGCTGGATTGGGCTTAGAGCAGGCAGTGACGTAGGCTGGGGGATTGTGAGTATTTGTGGAACAGGCCATGGGACTATGGGGAGTGGTCCTGATGGCAGTAAGGTGGAGCTTCGCAATATGGATTATCAACTTGGCAATAGAGGCGGTGGTGGGGAGCTAATCCGTGAGGCACTTCATCATGCGTTTCGCGCAGACGAAAGCATTGGGACTCAGACGAGATTACAGATAGAGATTCCTAAGGTGCTGGGGCTTGGTAGTATGAAAGAGGTGGACAAGCTCATACGTACAACTGGACTTGATCATGATGGTCTTTACCGCATTCCATTGGTGGTATCAGAGCTTGCAAGGGATGAAGATGAAGTGGCTCAGCAGCTTATGATAGATATGGGGGCGGCACTAGGACGCACTGCAGCGGGTGTAATTCGTAGGCTAGGCTTAGGACAAGAAACGGTCCCAGTGATTTTGGTGGGAAGTGTATTTGTGGGAGATAATCCCCTTGTGGTAGATAGCTATCGCCTGGAAGTACATAAGGCGGCACCACATGCATGCTTCAAGATCTTGGACAAGAAGCCTGTGATGGGGGCCTATTATTTGGCGATGGATGCTTTTAAGAAGATTGCATATAGTGCATGATGAGAAAAGATACCTCATAGGGGTATCTTTTTTTTTATTTTTAGGTGTACACTTTTGCTAAGGTTAGACGTTATAGGAGTAGAGGTATAGAAAGTGAGGCGAAGATGGAACGCTTAAAAGAGCTGTATGAGGACAAGGCGGAGCACTTGAAGCAGTACCTGATCAAGCGTGGTGCAGCGCCAGAAGATGCAGAGGAAATTGTCCAAAATACTTTTGTAAAAGCAATTGAATACGATGTGCATCTATTAGAACATGGCAGTGCTTGGCTCTTTAAGGTTGCGCTCAATCAGTTCTATGACCTGTGCCGAAGAGGACAAAGACACCCTATGGTGATGATCGATGATGAAGCGCTTTATGCACAGCTACGTGATGCTGGTGTAGAGGAAGTGATTGTGAGTCAGGAGATGGGAGATGCACTACGGACCACATTGGGACAACTGAGTGAAACCTATCAAAACTTACTTTTGCTCAAATATGAGATGGGACTGAGTTATGAAGAGATGAGTAGGCTCTTAGGCATGAAAACAGAAACAATCAAAACTTATTTGTACCGAGCAAGAGAGCGTTTTAAAGACAAGTGGAGGGCGAGAGATGGAAGATAAAACATTAGAAGCGTTATTTGAAGAGAAGGTGCCGACGGAGGAACTTTTGAAAGAAGCACAGGTAGCAAGCCGCATAAGACAAGTGGTGGTGAGTTTGGGAACTATTGCATTAGTTGGACTATTGGTATGGTTAACCCATCTGCAACTGACGCCGCATATTGCCGCGAGACAAAGCACGGAAAAATATTTCTATGAGAAGGTAAGAGGTGCTAATCGTTTTGAGATGCCTTTCAAAAAGGAGATTAGCTTCTTTAGTGGGAAGGCTGAGGCTGCGCAGTACAAGATCCTGGGCGATACACCTGTGATGATTGGAAAAGTAACAAGTGGACAGGATCAGGCAACATATAGCCTGCCTATGGCAGATGGCGGAGTGTATTCGGAGACAGGATACAAGCAAATGCTCTTTTATCGACCAGAGGTGGATCGTGGGCAGGTGCAGCGAGAGGTGAGCCGTTTGCAAAACATGGAGGGGGTGAGACTGGCTGAGGTAGCCATCTCACTACAGATGCCTATGTCTAGATATGAACTAGAAGGGTTACTACCAGAAGGGGTAACACTCAATTGGGCATGGTTAGATACAGGTGTTGAAGGCACAGAGCAGGTGTCTGAAGCACAGGCTATAGGCTATCCTATGATTGATAACCTTGGCAAGAAACTTGAGAATCCTGAAGGAGAATGGATTAAATTTTTAGACATTGTCAAAGACAAGAAGACAAAGCAGCAGATGCTGTACACCGTACTGTATGAAGAGGCGCTAAGGGGCCAACAGATACTAGGGGGTGTGGTTGTTGGTGCACCAGATGCGCTTGAGCAGCTGGGTGCTGTGGGACAGATCCGCGGCATTGTAGTTGGTGAGACACTTACTTATTAGGGAGGAACACACATGAAACAAAAAGATAAAACACATCAAAAAAGTAAAAAAAGCTGGGTATTACGTGTGGCCATTGCTTTTGGTATCGGGTCACTTATTTTAAATCTTCTTTCAATATGGCTGTTAGACGCTGCACATATCTATGATATTGTACATGCAATTCCTGTGATCTTTATTTATCAGCCAATTATTGAGTGGCTAGGAGGAGGCATGCCAGAGCCCATCATTTATGTACCACTAGCAGTACTGCTAGATGCCCTGATGGGGGCAATCATAGGATGGGGAGTGGGTAAATGGATCAAAAAAGATACCTATCTATGGATAGGTATCTTGGTGAGTTTTGCGATTTATTGGATTGCATTCACTTTTCAGTGGCTCCTCATCCTCTAGAAGTAAAAGTCATAGTAAGACAGGAGAAGTTCGACCATCTGGCCGTAGTTTTGTGTACCAGAGGAGATACCGTTGGCTTCAAGGTAGGAGTTGTTGATTTCTGTAGCCACTTGCTCCACCTCACCTGCATATTGGTCACGGAAACGATTGTTAAAGCCAAGGTCGTTGTAGACTTTGATAGGCATCTGGCGATTGAGGGTATGAAGGAGCTCGGGGTCTGCCTGAGCGAGAGCATTGCTCGTATAGGCGATCGCCATAATATAGCCAGAGTACTGGAAGTCGAGGTCAGGGTGCATGGTGCAGGTGAGGTAAGAGATAAAGTTACATTCATCCTCAAAAGTATACCCTCTTTGATGTGCCATCTCATGGCAGGTTGTAGCAGGAATATTCATAGGGAGTATGGCAATATTGACATTGGGTTCCCCTGTAAAGGGTGAATACATCCCGGTGATCCCTGTATGGTTGAGTACGGGAGACGCCATGAAAGGTTTGGGTCTGCCATAGGTGCCTGAGAGGGATTCAAAGACTAAGCTCGCTTTTTCATACCCTAGTGAGGCGCGTGCAAAAATGTCTTTGTAGTCGCCATAGGTGAGCATCATCCCTTCAACTGTTTCAGGGAGCTGCTCTCTGACTTTACCTGCAGCTTGAATCAAATAAGCATAGAGTTTGCCGAGTTCTTCTGGTGTATATTTTCTAACTTCCAATGCATTGACCACACTAAAGTGTGGTCTTTTGTAGTTGAGCCCCCAAAAGGAGAGAAAAACGAAATAAATCACAGAGAGTGCCGCAAGGATCTTGAAAAAAGCACCGAGTATAAAGCGTACTTTGTGTGGGATTCTTCTAAAAAGAGAGATGAATGTATAAACTATATAACCGACTAAGAAAACCACAGCAAGAAAAACAAGCACCTCAAATACAGAGAAGGGAAAAATCCCAAAAGTGAGGCTGAGTATTTGAATGGTACATTTATTGATGCCTAGCGTATAAAAATTTTCCCAGGAAATAGGGGATTTTGTATAAAAATAGCCCAATAACATCCCTAGAGGAATGAGTAGCAGTAGAAGCAATTGTTTTTTGACAGATTTCATCATAGGCACCTCGTCGTTTACAATCTGATAGCGTAGCACACACATGAGCGCTTTTGCTTTTAGAGATAGTTTGGCCAGAGCGATCAATAATATTTCTCTAATTTGAAAGGGAATTTATGTCGATAAAAAAGATGACTATTATTCACTTAAAAGTTGATTGAACATAGAAATCATGCGCAAAAGGAGAGAAGGGGATTATGAAAAGAAAAATTGCAATGTTATTAGCTATTGTCATGCTGATCAATGTGTGGCCAGCAGGCATCATGTTTGCAAAGACAGGGCAGGAAACTACGGAGAGCGTCTATGGGTTTGTAACCCGGTCTTATGGGATCAACTTTGGGAGTGAGAGCCCAACGCCAGATATAGATAAGGCACCTCCTTTATTGGCAGACCAAGCTGGGGTGCAGTGGCAGGTAAGTAATACCACAGGGAACTATAAGACGGGGCTTTATCGTATGAATTATTATCTCTATAATGGTGGTACTTACAGAGTGCAACTCGATGTAGGGATTGAGGCGACAAAAGCGACGATTGAGGTCAGACTTTATGATAAGAATGATGTACCAGTATCCGTCAAGTATACACAGCTCAATGTCAAAGACAAAGTGCCTGTGGAGGATACTAAGTATATCAAAGAGCTGCCACTAGAACAGATGGCAGAAGATCGTGAGTTAGAGTTACAAGTGGGTAACTATACAGTGATCAAGCTTCAAATCAAGCAGGGGCTTGTACAGGTAACGACAACAGGGATTGGTAAAGGCTATATGACACCTTATACACTTGAACTTTGTGGGGATGATGGGTCATCTATTGGCAATCCAGAGGAAACGCTGACAGTATTTCAAGGACTCACAGGTCTCAAAGTCACACCACAACATCTCTATGTAGATGGCGGAGTGCTTAAATCAAAAGATATTTTGACAACAGGAGATGATGTGCCTGGTTCTAAACCAGGGATAAAACTAGCTTTTCAGATGCCTAAGATTTTGCAAGGGCGTGAATTTGCGGTGTTACCATCAGGGCAGGATGAGTATGTGACACTCAACTTAAGAGAGGCTTTTGAGAACCAAGTAGGTGGTGGGCAAGGCATGCCAAAGCAGGTGAGTTTCAAACTCAGTGATGGAGCGGGGATCTATGATGGCTATGAGCTTGGCGCACCTGGCACAGAACTTGGACAGGTGAGCTTAGAGAATGAACAGATCAGTTTTTATGTAGTAGCGGATAAAGCAGCACTTGGAGATAGGCGTGTAGTAGGGTGGCCACAGCTGCAATCAGGGATGTTGATGCAAGCACTTATCACCCTAAAAGGGGGACAGTTTGCAGAGCTTACGCAGCAGACATTTAGACCGGTGAATCTTGCACATACTTATATCTACTATGAGGCAAGAAAAATAGAAGGTGGCGAGATTGCCTTCCAGATTACACCTTATCAGATCAATGGACCAGTTACTTATCAGCTTCACTACCAAGAGGCAGGGTCAGATAGTGCATGGATTCCAGGGCCTTCAGTTTATTATGAGAATGGTTCAAGCAAAGATAAGAAGTTGACTTTAACCACTAGGGCAAGCAATACCTCCTATAAAATTACAGTCACAACAGGTGGTAAAGAAAATGAGAGCTATACATATGAATCTCAGATTTTGAAATACGATCCAAGTACAGAAGCAACGCCACCACCATTACCAGAGATTGTGGGGATTGAAAATGTTTATGTGGTACCAGATCCTAAAAATCCACAGAGGGATCAGCCACCAGCTATTGGGTTTGACCTTCAGTTTCGTGCACCATCAACTCAGGACCTAGAGATATTCTTAAAGGATAATGGCGCACTTTACTATGAACTTTTCTTACATGATAGTGATAGAGAGAATTCAAAACTTATCAAAGTATTTAAGGTCTCTATGGGTAAAGACGAGAGTGGGCAGGATGCGGTAATGGTTGTGCCCTATATGGGGGGGAGTGAATCAGGAAGTTATAACACAAGACAAGATTTGTTCACCATGCAAAATGTGCAACTCAAACACAATGGTCAAACGGGATGGGAGTGGATTAATGCTATGCCAGATAATTACCTCAGTGGTACCACTTACCCGCAACCAGTACCTTCTGTACACACAATGGGACAAAAGGTACCGGGTACTTATTACTTATCTATGAGGGCTGTATCAGAGCCTGGGAAGAAATCAGGTGAGGTTGAGAAATCTTTGGCAGTCAGTGAAGTTTCTAATCTCAAATCTTTGGCACTAGACGTGGTGAATGAACTGATTCCTACACCAAAGAATTTGGATAGTGTAAGTGCAAGTGTGCAAGATACGATTGCCCAGAAAGTCTTATTTGACTATGTGGATCTTAGTCGCTACATTCGCTATATGTTAGATCCTATAGGCTTACAGCTTGAAGGTGGCAAGGGTTCAAGAACATATGAAATCTACTTGTATCAAGATGAGGCGATGAAAGAAGGTGATCTTGGTCAATTTACAACGATCCCCAAAGGTATGGATGGCAACTATCAAGTCAGTGAGGCGCAGCTTGAAGAAATGAGGCAAGGAAAGCATGCCTTAAAGTTCGAACACACCAGTGCAAGTGATGATACCAATACACAAGGCAATGTGACAATTAGTGGCTTGGAACCGAATGCTGTGTATTATGCGCAGATTCGCGTCAGGCTAAATGTTTTAGGTGATGATTTTAGCCAAATGCGTTACTCACTGTTTTCAAAGGTGCTTTCCTTTACGACCAGTACGAAGCCATTGCCGCCAAGACCGGATGAGCAGGTTCCACCAGCACCGCCGAAGTTTTTTGTAGATACGTATATGAACAATACGACTGTCAAGCTAGGATGGGAACCACCCACATTAGATGACGCACAAAAGCAGGATGTATTCTATGAGTTTATTAGAAGTACCGACAAACAGATTCCAAAAGCATCGCTCATAAGGGAAAAAACTTTACTAGAGCTTCTCAAAGAAGAGGGGACATACAAAGGGTTCAAAACATATGCACCCAAAGAAGATAAGCCGCTAATCCATATGTACAATGGCAGTAGCTTTGAACCTTTGATGCCAGAGCAGTTAGCAGCAGATCTGAGACTTACAGATCACTCCCTTGCACCAAATACAGTGTATTACTACTATGTACGTACAGTGCAGTATATAGAGGGGAAAGCAGTGGCATCTGACTGGATCATGGTACCGGCAACGACAACACCAGTCAATGCACCGATTAAGCTGAGTGTAGAATCTCCTGAGAATTACAAATATGATCCAAAACGTGAGACTGTTGTGAGTTTTTGGGCGCCCGTTCCATCAGATGGTAAAGTACCAGATGAATATAGTTTTGATATTGCTGTAAAAGGTGAGAAGGATGATGACTTCCGCTTGGATTACAAAGTGGTACAGGTGAAGGAAGAGCCTATTGATGCCTTTTATAGGAAATTTGTTTATCGCGTAGAGGGACTTAAGCCGGGGATGCGTTATGATATCAAAGTAAGATTGAAAGACAAGACAAAGCCCAAACCAGAGGGTGGGGATTATCCCTCATCACTTTATTGTGATAAGGTCATGTTCCGGACAGAATTTGATGATGACGAGCAAGCGAAAGATGAAGCCTATGAAGAATATCTCAAAAAGTATGATGAGGAAGCAGAGAAGCTCAAGCGACAACCTTATTGGGAAGTAGGTGATGAAAAATACCGTCAAGTCTATAAGTATAGACAGACTTATATGAAGTCAGAGTTAGGGATGCAAAGCGTCTACAGCCTTGCCACATCTGATAGGGCAAGTCAGCTCTACTACTACTTGCCAGCAGATGTATTTAAGGTAGCATCTCAGAGCAAGACCATGTTAGAGATTCAGATTGAAGAGACAACGATTTTGCTGAGACCACAAACATTGAGTGAAAAGAATAAAGATGTCATAGAAGCAGTAATGAAGATGGATGAAAAGACGATCAAGGACTACCTCATAGGGGTAGAAGTACTTCTCTATAGTGGACCATCTACAATCTATGGTGCTAAAACAGTGAGTCCGCAAATTACACTCAATTTAGAACTTGTTTATACAGATGAAGAGGACCGTTTGATAGAAGATGACATTCTTTCAGAGCTCATCACTTTGATTGACAAAGGGAGGCTAGGTGTGATTGATGACCTTGAGCGGGAGCTAGATAAAGGGAAAATTGCTGAAGAGCGGTTAGATGCGATTATTGAAAAAGAAATGACTACGATTAAAGATAAGCATCGGGGCCGTACAAAGCAAGTCCTCAAATCTGCAATTGACCGTGAGCGCAGTGTATCAGCTATTGAGCAGCCAGCGCTGATCACACAGCAGATTCAAGGGTCGGGTGTAGATGCTTACTATAGCAATGGCAACTGGGAGAAAGTCTATGTGATGATGACAAAAGGTGGTTATGCCATCGAAGCCACAAGACTTGGAACTTATGTGTTTACAGGCAAGAGTAGTCTTTCACCAGAGATTCCTGATGTGCCAGGTGCTAGTGATTTGATCAGTAAGTATCAGCTGACAGACTTTATAGGGACGACACCTGAGAAGTTGGGGTGGTATGTGACTAAGTCTCAGGCTTATGGCTCAGTAGCACGTGTGCTTGGTGCAAGTCGTGGAGTAGACTATGTAGAATACCTGAGACAAAGGGGCATGAGTGATATCAATCGTATTGGCATCAATAGTGCCATGAGGCAAGATGAGCTGATCTATCTTGTGATGCAGGCTTATGAAAAGATTCAGTATAAGTCTGTGAATCAGATTGTGATTATGAACAAACAAATCGTGAGCAATATTGGTGCATTTCAGCCAAAGTATAGACAGTACGTCTATAGCGCAGCGGAGCTTGGTGTGATCCAGCCTACAAATGGCCGTGTTTCACCAAGTGATGGCGTGACGACGAAGGCATTTCTTCAGATTCTTTCAAAGATTGTAGCAAAGTAGGGGGTTCCAATGAATAAGAGAAGATTGATGGCGTGGGTGCTGTTGGTGGTGATGATGATCAACCTCCTACCGCATGCACTTTTTGCAAATGATGCGTTATTACCTGTTGAGGGAACGATAGAGATTACAGTGCTCAGCACGCCAGATCCAAATGGTGGGCAGGTTACGCCTGATGTAGAAATCAAGTGGAAAGATGATGGGCGTGGGAGTGTGACAAGTGGCGGTGTGACCTACTCTTTTTTACACTATCAGATTCGTCTGACAGACCTTGTGGAGAAGAAGACGCACTATAGTGAAGGCCGCAAGACAACAAGTGTGAAGCTACAAGATCTTAAGTTTGGGTTTGATAGCTATGGAAATAAGCCTATAGGCGATGCCTATGCTGTAGAGAATGGTAAGGTCTATCAGGTAGAGATTATTCCTGTCTATACCTATTCAGTGAACAAACCTGATGGGAGTAGCGAACCACGCTATGACGTGCCGACGGCAACCCCACAAAGTATGTACTTTATCACAGACTTTGATGCTGCGATGCAAGATACAGAAGATGGGCTGATGATGACATGGGAGTATATTCCCGGGGCAGATTATGAGGTAGCCTATACATTAGCTGATAAAAAGACTGTTAGTGAATTTGGGCAAGGCATCGATGGAACAATTCCGGTGATTCGCGATACGGTGACAAGCCAAGTCGCTGCGCAAAGCCTCATTGTGGAAAATGGTAAGACAAAGGTTAAATACACCATTAGCCCAGCAACACCAGGGCAGATCTACTCTGCTTATGTGGTAGTAAGTAACTATAAGATTGCAGGGAGTCTCAAAAAACCTGTGATGAATGAGACCACGGGCCTCAAAGGACCAAAGGTTGTTAAAGCAATTCCTGCCATTGAGATTCGTGTGAACAATGTAGGGAATGAGCGGATCAAGATCAGCTGGAACTTCCAGTCATGGGTAGGCTTGGATGGGAGTTTACAAAAAATCATTGTATATGGTAAAGGCATCAATGAAAATGTGTTTACACCAAAGCTTGAGATTCCAACAACCAATATGACGGTAGAATCTGCTATTTTGGATGAACCAAAGAAAGAGACATACTATTATCTTGATTTTATTTTCAAGGATAAAGCAGGTAAGCTCTATACGATCAAAAGTAAGACAGTATTCTATACACCATTTGTCCTAAGAGAAGAGCCTCTCAAACCGCATATTCCAAAGCCTTATGCGGATCATATGAAAGATCAGATTGAGCAAGAGGGGACCAAAAGTGATTACTTGGTCAGTGAGGATCATACAAGACCGATTACAGATCTCACATTCAAGGAGAATACTTTCCATTCCAAGCTCAATGAAAATGGCGGACTACAGATTGTTTGGGATCTTCCAAAGAAAGTTGTAGATGGAACAAAAGAAAATGACTTTGATCTGAGTTATGATCTCTGGATTACAGATGACAAGAAAATGGTAGAAAATAATGTGCCACCGGTCTATGAGAATGTCAAGATTGGTGCGGAGGATAAGGCGTCACAAGTACTGAGCTATACAGACCAGACCCCTGTAGGTCTCAAGTACCTGGTACAAAACTATATCTCACTCAGTGGTAAAGTGATGCCGATCAAGGCCAATAAGACGTATTATATTAAGATGGTAGCCAAAAGAGCCTATGGGAGTGACTACGCACGCTCACAGCCAACGGTAGTATCTATCACAATTGATAAAAATGGTGATATTGCACGGCCACCCGTGCTTGGTAAGCCACCACTTCAACTGGATCATACGACGACACAGACAGCGACGATCAAATGGCGTGAGCAGTGGTATGAAATACTAGCAAGAGATTTAAGTATGTATGCAGACCCTGATGAGAAGGTTCTTGGGCAAATGGGGAGTGGGCGTGTGTATTTAGATCAGCCTATTGCCACTACAGGGGCAGCCATCCACTTCAAATTTGAAGAAGGGCGCAAAGAGTATACACTCTATGAAGAAGACTATGTCAAAGAAGTCAAAGAAAAAGTAGGATTAGAGCGTTATAAACGTGATTATTATGATCGTAAACTCAGTCTTGGTGCAGATGTTTCCTATGAGACTAAGGTCGTACCGTACAATGATGTGTTAGGTCAGCTAGGATCAGGTGAAGGTATAGAGCAGTGGGTTGCCAAACAGGGAGATCAGGAGGGATGGGCGCCAATCAATCCAGTGGATGGCGCAGATACCAATAAGGGATGGAAACTTCATACAGTAGAAGGCCTTACGCCAAATACCAAGTATGTGATGATGATACGGGCATACCGTATGGTTGATGGCGAAAAGCTCAGCCAGACGTTTCCTAGCTATGTCATTGCCACAACGCTTTCGGACTATGTAAGCCCTGAGCCAACGCCAAAGGTGCCAGAACTCTATCTAGAAAGCAAAACGGATACAAGTCTTGCTGTATGGTTTACTTACAACAAGCAATTTGACTATGAAGTGGTTTATAGTCGCAAGGATGATCCAAGTACAGCGATGACGTGGGCATTCAAGGTGTCTGATGATCCAACAAATAAGGACTATATACCAGATGGTGGTAAGGCCATCGTCACCATCAATGGGCTCTTCCCCGAGACCACATACAACGTGTGGATCAGAGCCAAGCAGAAAAAAGGGGAGCAGGTATCTGCTTGGAGTAACCCTGTCACAGCAAAGACAGATGCGATTCGTGCCCCTCAGGTCCCAACGGGCCTAGGGCCAGCAGCTTACCAAAGTATCGTGGAGATCAATCAAGACTTTCCACCTATAGGCAAAGACTATATTACGGTAGAATGGACTAAAGACCCAAATGATCAAGGCGTTCAGACGGAAGGCAGTATGGAAAAACACTATGAATATACGTTAGAGTTTGCAGACAATGTAGAGTTTATGGATGCGCTGAGTGTGACTGTCTCTGATAAAAACGGTGAGCAGGCTTCAAAGGCTGCTGAAATTTTGGCTAAGAACATGGTAAAGTTCAATCAGCTTGCAAGCAATAGACCTTATTATGTACGTGTCAAAGCACGTATTGTACTGACTGATACAGAGACTAAACGTATCTTGACCAAAGAATCCGACTTCTCAAAAGGGGTAAGGATCTTAACGAAAAAGTCAGATGATGAGTATGATGGCGGGGAAAATGACAATATCGTGATTTATCCAGATGCCATAGAAGAAAACTATAGTAATGGCACTTGGACATGGGAGATTTGTGATGCACAGACTATCATCTCTGAGATTATAGGCAAAAAAGACTACTTCCTTACTGTAGATATGACATTATATAATGGGCGTGCAGATGCACTTGTCCGAAAAGTACGTGTGCCAAAATCTGTTTGGGATGCATTAGTAGGGCAAAAGATGGAACTTAAAGTGATCACATCCTATGGGGTTTATCAAATTCCCGCGCAGGCGATGAGCTATGCAACGCAAGGGATGAATGCCAAGCAGATGATTGAGCTTACCTTTAGTAAAACATACTTGTATGACGTGATGGCGATTGCAAAGCCCTATCCTTATACCTTCAAGAAAGCTGAGCGCCTTGAGATACGTATTGAAGGACGCCAAGAGCCAGTCAGCCGCCTAGATACTATGCTGCGCGCAGAGCTCAAGTTAGACTTTGCAGGCGACTATCTGTACAACAATATACAAGCACATACTTATGATGCCAAGACAGGAAGCTGGGTTCGAGAAGCGTCATCTGTGCAAACACGCAGTGATGGCACTTATATAGGATTCTCTACGCCAAGGTTAGGGGTATATGGCCTGTATAGTGTAACGGATTATACACCACCGTCAGGTGCAAGCTATAGTATGAGTCAACTTCTCGGACGCTATGAGATTACGGGGCTAGGAAGTACCTATAGAAAGAATGACCAGGTACACAGTGACCAGTATATTCAGCTCATATTAGGAGTGGCTCAGAATAAGAGTGTGATTGATCTGACCACGCCGCCTTCAAATGATGCGAGAGAGAAAGCAAGGGCAGCGCAGCTGTATATCAGTCGCCAAGATGGTTTTGTTACACAAGAACAAGCCATTAGTGGTGTAGTAAGACTTTATGAGCTTAGAAGTGGCTCTAAGATCAAAGCATCAGCAAACCGCGTGTCAGGTGTAAGTCCAGCTTACAAAGAGGCCATTGGTAAAGCCTATGCCATTGGGCTCATAGATGGAATCAATGCTGCGGCACCAGTGACTTACAGTCAGCTTTGTGACTGGATGATTCAGGTCTTACCATAAAGTCGTGTTCTAAACTTGTCTCACTTTCATATACATAGTATAAAGGTGAAAGTAGGACAAGGAGGCACGCTATGAAAAAGCTATTAATCGCATTAGGATGTCTATTTGGGAGTGTGGTACTGATACCTACAACAGTTGTGATGGTAGGTGGATACTACACTCCCAATATGCTTCAAGGCCTAACAAGGCTTGAGCAAAATTATGATGAAGAGGTGGCCAAGCAGGCCTTTAATGAAAGTATTGTACGTGTGCTTGCGAAGACGGTACCGTCGGATTATGAGATGGAGGCGCTCAAGGCACAAGCGATTATTGTACGGACCTATATGCTCAAGCGTCAGAGCCAAGGCACTTATGAACAAGGTGCATTGGGAGAACTTTCTATGGAGCAGATGAAAAATCTATGGAAAGATGACTATGAGGAAATCTATGAAAGGTATATGAGTGCCGTTACAGCAACGGACAACCAGGTGATTACGTATCAAGAGGATCTGATCGAACCCATCTATCATGAGGCTTCAGGTGGGATGACACGTAAAGCAAAAGTGATTTATGGTACAGATCAGCCGTATCTACAAGCCGTGAAGAGTGAAGAGAATCTACCAGATGTACAAGTACCTTTTAGCAAAGAGGAAGTGGTAAATAAGCTCAGTACTGTGTATCCAGAACTTATGGCAGAGCCCACACTCATCGAGCAGCAGATTCAGATTATCTCAAAAGATGGGAGTGGCTACATAGAGAGTCTCCAGATTGGCAATGTGGTGGTAACTGGAGAGGAGCTAGGCAAGATTCTTGGGCTGGCTTCAAGTAGCTTTGATATTGGCTACACCAAAGAACAACTGATTTTCTATGTTAGGGGCATTGGTAGTGGTGTAGGACTGAGCCAAAATGGTGCCAATGAAATGGCGAAAAAAGGAAAAAAATATGAGGAAATACTCACGTACTATTACACCAATGTACAAATTACACCTTTTGTAGGAAAAAAGTAAATAATTAATTTTCAAATTGTATAAAAACATATGACCTCGGCGAGAATCTAGTCGTCGGAGGTGTAAAGTATATGAATATGAACAAAGTAAAAGACTTTACAAAGAAATATGGTTTTTATTTAGCAGTTGGACTTGTCAGTGTAGGTGCGATTACAGCAGTTATCATGACATCGTACAACGAAGATTCTCAAGTAGCAGCACAGGCACAGCCATCTGCGCCTGAGAGTGAAGATCGCCTCATTGATGATGTGAATCCTATGGATAGTATTCCTGTGGATAGTCAGTATGATGAGAGTGATATGATCAAACCAAATGAAGAGCCAGCAGTATCAGAGCCAGTAAGTGAGAAAAAAGATGCTGATGATGAGATGGTTGCAGAGACTTTTAATTCAACGACAGCAGATAGCCAACAAGCACCATTTTTTGCAGAAGGTGACACACTTTTATTACCAGTAGAAGGCAAGCTTGTTGTACCTTATACAGATGATTCTACAAAACACTGGTATAGTGACGCTTTAGAGCAAACCATGCGTACTTTCGGTATCGCGATTTCAGCAGAGCAAGGTGAGAGCATCAAAGCACCTGCTACAGCAAAAGTGGTGGATGTGATCGCAGATTCTACAACACTTGATTCTACAAAATATGTAGGTAATGTTGGCCAAGTGATCGTGATGGATCTTGGTAATGGTTACACTTGTAAGATTGGTGTTGAAGGTGGAAGTGTTTCTAAAGACCTTATAGGACAAGTGGTATTAGCTGGTCAAGAGATTGGTGTTGCAGGCAGTGGTACAGGCCCATTTGCTGGTGCAGATGGTAGTGTGTATGTACAGTTACAACATGACGGTCAGACAATTGACCCAACGGATATGTTCGCATTCAAAGAGTAGAGGCCCTCAAAGCCTCTATTTTTTTGTGTAAAAAAGGGGACAAACAGAAAAATGTAGCAAAAATTTAATA
Organism: Cellulosilyticaceae bacterium; assembly: GCA_051650265.1. Classification (GTDB taxonomy): domain Bacteria; phylum Bacillota; class Clostridia; order Lachnospirales; family Cellulosilyticaceae; genus JBOFEH01. The sequence goes on along the minus strand of JBOFIR010000051.1, from coordinate 2,978 downwards.
AATTAGTAGTGTATGGTACATGGAGTTGGAATAAACGGGTTAAGCCTTGCATATGTATAAATCAAGAGTTGTGTTAAGGGGGGCCTTTTCTTGAAACCTTATATCGAAGAAAGAGCCATTGAAGCTGCAAAATTTATTATTAGTTCCAATGCTACAGTAAGAGAAACAGCCAAAAAGTTTGGTATTAGTAAAAGTACAGTTCATAAAGATGTTACTGAGCGATTAGAAAAAATAAATCCAAAGCTTGCGATGGAGGCAAGAAAAGTGCTAGAGCTAAATAAAGCGGAAAGACACCTAAGAGGAGGTTTAGCCACCAAGGAAAAATATTCCACAAACATTTAATAAAATGGGTATAACACCTTCATGTGAAGGTGTTATACTATTTTGAGCGAAAAAAGGTATGTTAAATGTTTTGCAAAAGAATTGAGCGTCATTTATAATAAATTAAATGGAAAAACATGAAAAAATGTCAATACAAAGGAGAATGGGAATGTTTGGTAGAGGCGCAGACATAGGAATTGATTTAGGTACGGCATCAGTGCTAGTCTATATCAAAGGTCAAGGTATTGTTTTACAAGAGCCATCAATTGTGGCGATTAATGAAAATACAAATGAAGTGATTGCAGTAGGTGAAGAAGCAAGTGCTATGATTGGGAGAACGCCGATTGGCATCAAATCGATCAGACCACTCAGACAAGGAGTGATTTCTGATTATGATGTGGCAGAAAAGATGCTTAAATATTTTATTCATAAAGCGATAGGACAAAGGTTAGTTAAGCCACGTATTGCAGTATGTGTACCAAGTGGTGTGACAGAGGTAGAGAAAAAAGCGGTAGAAGATGCAACAAGACAAGCGGGGGCACGTCGCGTTGATATTATAGAAGAGCCTATTGCAGCAGCTATTGGTGCAGGGATTGATATTGGAAGACCCTGTGGGAGTATGATCGTAGATATTGGTGGTGGCACAACGGATGTGGCTGTGATCTCACTTGGAAGTGGTGTTGTCTCACGTTCACTTAAGCTTGCGGGAAATGATTTTGATGAAGCCATTATGAAATACGTGCGTAAAAAACACGGCGTACTCATTGGCGAGCGCACAGCAGAAAAAATAAAAATGACCATAGGAAGTGCTTCTCCGAGAGAAGAAGTACAGGAAATAGAAGCAAGGGGAAGAAACCTGATTACAGGGCTTCCGAAGGGAATCATGATAGGTTCTGATGAGATTCAAGAGGCACTGGCGGAGTCTGTTGCAAGTGTCGTTGATACAGTTCATTTAGTACTTGAGTCTACGCCTCCGGAATTAGCTGCCGATATATCAGATAGAGGGATTGTTTTGACAGGTGGAGGCAGTATGCTCTACGGTCTAGACAAGCTGATCGAACAAAGAACAGGAATTACTGCAGTAGTTGCAGAAAATCCTATTTCTTGTGTAGCTATAGGAACGGGTTTATTTGTTGAATACAAGTACTCGAACAAGAGGAGGAACCAATATGATTAGAGGGCTGTATGTTGCAGCTACAGGTATGAACGTTCAATCTAAAAAAATGGATATTATCTCAAATGATCTTGCCAATGTGAATACAACAGGGTACAAAAAAGATCAGGTGGTGATTGGATCTTTTCCAGAACTTTTGACTTATCGCATTCAAGATAAGCAAAATAATATGCCTAACGATGCACCAATCGGACGTATGACTTTTGGTGCAAAAATAGATGATGTGGTGACACAGTTTGTACAAGGATCACTTGTAAAAACTGATGGTATGATGGATGTGGCACTTCACGGACCAGGTTTCTTTACGGTGCAGACGCCAAATGGCCAGATGTATACACGAGATGGTAGTTTTGTGATCAATGCGGGTGGCGATTTATTGACCCAAGAAGGCTACCAGGTAATGGGGCAAGGTGGACCAATCAATCTGGGCGCTGATTTTCTTGGCACAGGTGAGGAACTGATCATCACTGCAGAGGGTGAGATTCGAAGTGGTCAAGAGGTTATTGATACACTAGATATTGCATGTTTTGCAGATGAGAAGAGCCTTACGAAGACTGGGGATAACCTCTATACAGGCGGTAGTGCACGTATTCCTTTTGAAGGAAGTATGAGCCAAGGATTTATTGAAGCTTCAAATGTTAATCCTGTGACCGCAATGGTCGATATGATTACTGTATCACGAGCGTATGAAGCAAATCAAAAGATGATACAAGTACATGACTCCCTTCTTGGCAAAGCTGTCAATGAAGTAGGAAGAGTATAGGAGGTTAGCATATGGTAAGGGCGCTTTGGACAGCTGCATCTGGGATGACATCTCAGCAGCTTAATGTAGATACGATTTCTAACAACTTAGCCAATGTGAATACTGCGGGGTACAAAAAAGAAAGCATGACATTCAAGTCATTGCTCTATACAAAGATGGATACACCGACGGTGCCAGGGGCACCCCAAAGACCAACAACGATGCAGATTGGTCATGGGGTAAAAGCAGGTGGGACACTGCGTAATTATAGCCAAGGGATCTTGGAAGAAACAGGTAATGTGACAGATATGGCCATCGAAGGTAGTGGTTTCTTTGCAGTACAACAAGGGGAACAAATTGCCTATACACGTGATGGAAGCTTTAGATTAGCTATGACAGAGGATAATGCTTATGCACTGGTAACAGGTGACGGGCATCCTGTACTCTCTATAGATGATGAACCAGTTCTAGTAGACCGAGTAGTCAAAGTGGAAGATCTTATTGTAGGCGGCGATGGCTGGATCTATTACAATGAACCAGAGACGGGGATGCGTATGGATATTGCGCAGCTTCAAGTGGTGCAATTTGCCAACAAAGAAGGACTTGAATCTATTGGAGGCAACTTATACATAGAGACACCTGCTTCAGGAGCGCCTCTACTTGAGGCAGATGGTGAAGGGCTCCTAAGAAGTAATGTGCGAAGTGGTTTCCTCGAAGGATCCAATATCCAAGTAGCGGATG
>JBOFIR010000050.1:0-14654 GCA_051650265.1 Cellulosilyticaceae bacterium | reverse complement strand
CTTTACCAAGTGGGAAGATCGCCATCTTTACATAAGGTTTTGGGAAATCAATAGCATCATACATCACATCCATGCCTTTTTCACATAAGGTATCATTGGTCTCAATATCCTTGAGTTTGGACACTGCCCCAATATCCCCAGCACACAGGCTCTCTACTTCCTGTTGGTCCTTGCCTTGCATCACATAGATGTGTACCATCTTTGCCAGCTCACTGGTACGCTGATTATTCAGCACATCATCACGTCTTAAGATCCCTGTCTTTACTTTAAAGAAAGAGAACTTTCCAATGAATGGATCTACCATATTTCTAAATACAAAGAGAGAAACTTTCTCATCCTTCGTACACGTATCATCACGTTCGTTTGGTGCTGGTAATGAACGCACCATATTATCAAGTAGTGTCTTCACACCTAAACCTTCGGTTGCACAGCCGCAAAGTACAGGGACGATGGAACCCTCTGAAACACCTTTCTTCATAGCGGTTTCAATCTCTTCAACTGTGATCTCCTCTTCTGCAAAGTATTTTTCCATTAATGCTTCATCCGTCTCGGCTACCGCTTCTAAAATCATTGTACGCACGTGATCAAGCTTTGCTTCGTAGCCTTCTGGGATGTCACACTCAATGACTTTATCGCCATCAAATCTACGTCCAATACGCTTGACTGCATGGATGTACCCGACATACTTGCCATTTTCAAACCAAGGGATCTGTACAGGTGCAATACTTGTACCAAGCTTATGCTTGCACTCTTCTAAAATCGCTTCTATATCTACATTGGGTGCATCCATCTCTGTGATAAATAGCATCTTGGGCATACCAAGCTCTTCTGCTTGCTCCCAGGCTTTTTCTGTTCCTACCTCAACACCTGCTGAAGCGCGTAATACAATCAGTGCGGAATCTGCAATACTCATTGCTTCCTTGACTCCACCAATAAAATCAAAATATCCCGGTGCATCTAATAGGTTGAGTTTGTGATCTTTCCACTCTATAGGTATGAGTGATGTTCTAATAGAAATCTTACGTTTAATCTCTTCCGAATCAAAATCGCTGGTAGTTGTGCCATTCTCCACTTTCCCTTGTCTCTTTGTCGCACCGGAAAGATAAAGCATGGACTCAGCTAAAGTCGTTTTACCACTGCCCCCATGACCAAGTAATACAATGTTTCTAATCTGGCTAGTCTCGTATAACTTCATATAACTACCTCCTATAGATGATGTATTTCAAACCTATGTCCTAATACTTCCATATTTTATTATTTCTACATATCTCATAAAAATTCCTCTTTTTTTATAAAATTTTCATAAATTATGTATAACAAAAACTATTTACAACTATTAGGATATTATTATTTGTCGCAATCATTTTGTCCCCGTATATCTTTTATATGATTGTATACAAAAAAAAATACCTATGAACACTTGTTGTTCATAGGTATTTTTATTACATATAGAGCGGATATTTTGCCAATAGATTGGCAACGCGTCCTCTACATTCTTCTTGATTATTCTCAAAATCACTCAGTGCCATATAGATGATCTGCGCAATCTCATCCATATCAGTTTCCACCATACCACGTGTTGTTACTGCAGGTGTCCCTAATCTAACCCCACTCGTAATAAACGGACTTGCCGGATCAAATGGGATGGTATTCTTGTTACAAGTGATGCCAATCTCATCTAAAAGATGCTCTGCATCCTTACCTGTTACATTCATATTACGCACATCAACACTCATCAAGTGATTATCTGTTCCACCTGATACGATCACAAGCCCTCTTTTGATTAGTCCCTCAGCAAGTGCTTGTGCATTACGAATAATTTGTGTTTGATAAGCTTTAAATTCTTCTGTAAGTGCTTCTTTGAAACTCACTGCCTTCGCTGCAATCACATGCATCAGTGGACCTCCTTGAATTCCAGGGAAGATCGCTTTATCAATTGCCTTGGCATGCTCCGCTTTACATAGAATCATCCCACCTCTAGGACCTCTAAGCGTCTTATGTGTGGTCGTGGTCACAAAGTCTGCATAAGGCACTGGATTTGGGTGAAGTCCTGCTGCTACAAGCCCTGCAATATGCGCCATATCAACCATGAGATAGGCGCCTACTTCATCTGCAATCGCTCTAAACTTCTCAAAATCAATCGTACGTGCATAGGCGCTTGCCCCTGCAATGATCATCTTTGGTTGGTGCGCACAGGCTACCGCTCTTACCGCTTCATAATCAATCTGGCTTGTCACCTCATCTACACCATATGAAACAATATGATAGTGCTTGCCTGATATGTTTACTGGGCTACCATGAGTAAGATGACCCCCATGACTTAGATCCATCCCCATCACGGTATCTCCTGGCTTAAGTACTGCAAAAAATACTGCTTGGTTGGCCTGTGAACCTGAGTTTGGTTGCACATTGGCATGCTCTGCGCCAAAAAGTTGCTTTGCACGTTCGCGCGCAAGCTCCTCCACTTGATCTACAACCTCACACCCACCATAATAACGTTTTCCTGGGTAACCTTCTGCATACTTATTTGTCAGCGTACTTCCCATAGCCGCCATCACTGCTTTACTTACGAAGTTCTCCGATGCAATGAGTTCAATCTTATTTTGTTGTCTTTTGGTTTCTTGATCAATTAATTCTGCGATTTCTGGGTCTACATGACAAACTTCGTCAAATGAATACATCTTGCACCATCCTTTTCTTTTTTTTAATTTTTCTATTTTGTAAGATACGCCTCATAACCACGTCTAAGGGCCTGCTTATTCATCTCAATCGTATGCTTTGGAACAGTTTGCTCAACAATTTGCTCCCATTCTGAGAGTGTGTCCCCTACATATGCAGCATATGCACCAATCATGATCATATTCACAACTTTGACGTTACCGATTTCTTGCGCAATGGCTAAGGCATCTACAAGACATGCCCCTTCGCACTCTGCTCTAAGGGTCTCTTCAATCTGCTCTGGGTACGAAGCTGTTCCCATAACTACAGGCATCGGATCGATACGCTGGGTATTGGTAATGATCACACCATCAGGTTTGAGGTAATGCATATAGCGCATCGCTTCTAGCTTTTCGAAAGCAAAGATCACATCTGCTTCGCCCACTTCTACAAGTGGTGAATAGACTTTCTCACCATACTTAACCTGCATCACAACACTCCCACCACGTTGTGCCATACCATGAACCTCAGACATCTTGACATCCATGCCCTTACTCATAGCATAGTTCCCAATAATTCTTCCTGTCAAGAGTGTCCCTTGACCGCCTACACCTACAATGAGTATATTTGTTGTCATCTTATTTGTCCCCCTTGCTAATTGCGCCTTTTTTACACATCGATTTACACAAGCCACAGCCTGCACACAGTGCATCATTGATCGTTGCACCTTTTTCACCTTTTTGAATGGCTGGACATCCAAGTTTTGAGCAAAGTCCACAATTGCTACAGTCTTCCTCACAAATTGTATAAGTCTCCCAATTCTCCTTGACGAGGAGCTTACATGGTGCTTTTGTGATGATGATTGATGGCTCATCTTTTTCAATCTCTGTCTTCACAGCCGCTTCGACTGCCTTCATATCATAAGCGTCGACAACCACCACATTTGGCACACCAATCGCCTTGCAAAGTGCTGGAATATCTAAGGCAAATGTTTCTTCATTCTTGATTGTCTTGCCTGTCCCTGGGTGATTTTGGTGACCTGTCATACCAGTAGTTGAATTATCCGCAATGATAATCGTTGACATACCCTTATTGTAGACCACATCAATCAGGCCTGTGATTCCTGAATGGATAAATGTCGAATCCCCAATGATTCCAACCGTTTTTTTATTGGCCTCTCTCCCTCTTGCTTTTTCCATACCATGTGTCATGCCTATACTTGCTCCCATACAGATGCAGGCGTCCATAGAGGCATGTGGCTCAGAAGACCCAAGTGTATAGCAACCGATATCACCCATTACTGTGAGTCCTAGTTTGCGTAGTACCGTATAGACGCCGCGATGTGGACAGCCTGGGCATAATACAGGGGGACGTACAGGCAGTACCTTTGGTGCTTTGCATACAGTTTCCTTTCCTTCAAGTACCTTACGGATCTGAGTGGTTGTAATCTCACCTTGTCGCCCAAAGAGTGCTTTCCCTTCAGCTTCAATACCCCATGATCTTACTTGTTCTTCGATAAATGGTTCTAGTTCTTCAACTATGTATAATTTTTCTACCCCTTTTGCAAAGTCTTCAATCAATTGCTTTGGTAATGGATTGACCATACCGAGCTTAAGAACATTGGCATCTATGCCACTTTCCTTGACATATTGGTAGCATACACCACTTGTAATGATCCCTACTTTGCTTCCTACATCATCGATTTGATGGACCCCTAGATCAGTAGCTTCCTCTGCAAGCCTATTCATTCTTGCTTCCACTACAAGGTGTCTATTCTTTGCATTTGCAGGTGTCATTACATATTTTTTTATATCTTTTGCGTATGATTTGAGTGGGGCAATTTCTTGCTCCTCAAGTGTTACGATACTTTGTGAGTGAGATACCCTTGTTGTCAATCTCACAATCACAGGTGTGTCATAACTTTCACTGATTGCCATGGCTTTCTTGACATATGACTTACACTCCATACTATCTGCAGGCTCAAGTACAGGGACATTTGCTGCACGTGCAATAAGTCTCGTGTCCTGTTCATTTTGTGAGCTGTGCATCCCCGGATCATCTGCCACAAACACAACAAGGCCTGCATTCACCCCTGTGTAAGCTACAGTAAATAATGGGTCTGCTGCTACATTGAGTCCTACATGTTTCATTGCTACTACTGAACGCGCCCCCCCAAAGCAACTTCCAATCGCAACCTCCATGGCAACCTTCTCATTTGGTGACCACTCCGAATAGATTGTCTCATACTTTGAAAGATGTTCTGTAATCTCCGTACTCGGTGTGCCTGGGTATGCCGCTGCTACTGTTGCCCCCGCTTCATATACCCCTCTTGCAATTGCTTCGTTTCCAAGCATCAACTTTTTCATTCATATCCTCCCTTTTATCTTAATTCTAACGAATTATGAATTTTATTTTATAATAACACCATTTTTCTTTATTTTTCAATCATTTCTTTTCCTCCCTTTACACCCCCCGTCTACACATTGTATACTTATGTTAAATTATTTGAGAGATGTAGGTGTTTTCATGAACAAACAATTTACCCACGAAGATACGCTTGCCTTCGCCGTGAATGTGGGTGAGATCATGCTTAAAAGTGGTGCCGAGACCTATCGTGTGGAGGATACCATGGTACGCATGCTCGCTACCCATCACTACGAAAAAATAGATGCTTTCGTTACGCCCACCGGTATTATGGTTTCTATACAAGGTCAGGATGTCCCCCTTACCTCTGTGGTTTCTCGTACCAAGAACCGTAGTACCAGACTTGATAAGATTGAGCGCATCAATCAGCTTTCTAGGGACTATGTTGCGGGTACCATTACTTTCCAAGAAGCCAAATCACTTCTTCGGGACATTGATACCACACCATCCTATTCCAAATGGACTTACGTTTGGGCCACAGGATTTAGCTCGGCATTCTTCTCCCTCATGTTCCAGGGGAAGTTAGTTGACTTTTTCATCTGCCTTGGGATCGGTGTGTGTGTGGCACTGCTTCAGCAAAAGCTCAAACAAAAGGAGATTGTCAATTACTTTATCCTCTTTTTGAGTGCCCTCTTTATTGGACTTGTGGTGGTTTTATCCTCCCACTTGCTCCCAAACTATGTCAACACAGAAGCCATGGTTATTGGTGGGATCATGCCACTCGTACCTGGCGTTGCCTTTACTAATGCAGTTCGTGATACAATAGGGGACGAGCTCCTATCAGGAATCTCCAGAGGGATTGAGGCACTCTTTATTGCCATCTCAATTGCTGCTGGTATTGGTGTCTCTATGAGTGTTGGCTTATTCTTAGGAGGACGTCTATAATGTGGTATTTCTGTATGAACGTTATCAGTGGCTTTGTTACCACTTTTTGTTTTTCACTACTTTTTAATGTCAGCAAGAAGCACCTTGTATCATGCGGATTTGTTGGCGCACTTGGCTGGGGGATCTATACCGCTGGAGAGATGCTTGGCTACTCTACCGTACTCTCTACGTTCGTAGCCTCATGGGCACTGGCTCAGCTCTCCTACTTCTTGGCTAAGTCACGCCTCGCACCTGTGACAGTCTTTTTGATCCCAGGGATCATTCCACTCGTACCAGGGGTAGGTTTGTACCGTACTATGTATAGCTTACTTTTTGCAGACTATAACAAAGCTTTAGGGTATGCACTCCTCACCTTTCAGTTATCAGGTGTGATTGCAGGGGCTATCATCATTGCAGCCCTCATGCCACTACTCTTTCGACCAAAGCGTCAAAAAAAATGGCCCCTCTCATAGGAGAGGAGGCCATTTTCTTATTATTATGCCTAATCTTACAAGTAACCTTTGCTACAAGCTGTTCCATGACCACAAGAATGGTCTGTTCCACATGGGTTGCATGGGTCAACACAAGGTCCACATGGTGCGCAGCAAGCGCCTTTAGTTGTCTTTGGCTCTGTACATACACTAAGTGGTGTAATGCTTTGCTCTAACAAGTTACCCTTGCAGAACTCTACGCAGCTACTTGTTTGGTTGCGATCTGCTGCTGTGAATTTTGGTGGTACACATAAGCCTTCATGACAGAACTTATATTGTACGAAGTATACTGCTTTGATATATAATGTCACGCCAACTGCGAAACATTCATCATCTGATCCGATAACTGTAGCAAGTGCTTGTGCGCTAATGCCTTGACGTAAGCTATTGTTTGCTTCAAATGTTTTGTAAACTGTACCTTCACAGTCACAGCCTTGGCAGTGTTGGTTTTCAACAAAACCGACGTAGTTAATCGTTGGTACAAGTTTGTTGCATCCTGCTGGATTCTCTGGTGCATAAGAGATGCCATATGGTGTATAAAGATCAAAAGTGACGCTGCTTGGATTAGTATCTTCATCATATCCTGGGCATTCTTCACATGGTAAATATCTAAGTGTCATCATACCTTCTTTAAATACTCTGCAAGAACAGTCAAGTAATTTGACTGCGAAAGTTACATCGAGGTCACGAAGTGTTACTCTTGTCATATTTGGTGTGTTCTTAGCTGGGCGCATTTCTGAATAGCGGCAGCCTGTTGGGCAAACAAAGTTGAAATCAACGTCTACGACTTGAAGTTGTACATTAGTAGCATTTTTTAGGTCTCTTGAAGTAATGCCATCAAATAAAATGTCTGTTGTTCTTGGAGTTGGTCCTTCACATACATCAACTAATTGATCTACGGAGAATACTCGGCACAAGTTGAGTCCACACTCATCAAAAACGACGGGTGCCATTAAGGTGAGAAGTTTTGGTTCACCAACAGGAGGACAAATAGCGATTCGTTCTACTTCTGAGGCTTCACAGTTTGGTTTACATATATCACATACGCCCGCATTGGGTGTCTTAAAATACTTAGAGTCATTATTACAGCAACATTTGCTCATAAATTCAAACCTCCTACATGTTTGCTAAAGGTGCATCATAAAATGTCGTTTTCAATACTATAATATGGAAAAACTAGTTGATTGGTGACATTTATGTATAAATTAATTTTAAATTCAATAAGATGATATAAGAAGTAATCTATTTCTAACATAGGAGGTTATCTTATGCCTTTCCTGTTCTATCGCAATCAATCTTTTACATTAGTTTCTCACAAAGCAAAGCAAGGGCTCTTCTATCAAATCTATACCAAAAAGGGATTTTTCAGGCCTGTGCTCCTTCATAACTTTCCAACCACCCTCTATGCTGCTACAATCAGCTCTGATGGGACACTTCATGTGGTTTCACAAACTACAAAGTCGCAGGTTACCTACTTCAAAATTTTAGATGCACAGGTCACCAAACAAGTGATTCTAGATGACGTAAAAGGCTCCTATAACTTTGCACACCTCGCCATCCATTCACTACAAGATCAAGTCTATCTTTTTTATACCGCACTTCATCCTTCTGGAAATACTCGCTCACTCATGTGTCAGATTCTCACACAAGACCCAACGATCTATACGCTCATCCCTCAACTTAGCATCAATCCTACACTTGAAGTTTTCTCCATAGACGATACCATTTCCGTTCTATATCTTACCCAAGAAGATCATTATATCCTTCGCCATATCACAATTAATCACAACTTCGATAGCCAAGATTTACTACATTCCCAACTACCTCTTACTGCTTTCAATATGTGCCGCGCACCAAAAGACTTGCATCTCGTCTACCTACTAGATAACTTTGGAAGGTCACAATTAGTCTATGTCTCACCAACACGTAATGTGCCTGTTCTCTTACGCACAGCTGCCACACTTTCCCATCCTTGTATCTTCTATTTCCTCGAAAAGATCTGGGTCACCTATGTGGAAAACGGGCAACTCTATACGATGGTCTCCATGGATGGTGGCCTCAGCTTTAGCGAACCTGTACTCTGCTCGCTTCAAAGCAATCTAGACTACTATGCCTTCTCTAGTTCTTCTCCTGAAACACTCAATGCCTCTTCACTCTATGCTTCCTTGCTCAATACCATCCGCCTACCCATTATTGTCAACTTGGATACAAAAGGTATTCATCCTGATCTCCCACCTAACACAGAGCTTGAACTACTCTTAGAAGGGCTTAAGTTCAGCCACCCACCTACACCACCAGCCTCACCTACTCCACCTATGCAGTCCAACCCGTTCACAACCGCTTCCCATCACAAATCAGGCACTGATACCCCACAGCCAAGTACTTCTTCAACTACAAAGTCTATACGCGATGCTACCAAAGCTTTCATGAACCAAATACAAGGCTTTGATGCAACACCTAAAGATTAACCAAAAAACTAAGAGTGTGGCCACTGGCCACACTCTTAGTTTTTGATAACTTTTGTAATTGATGGAAGAAACCTTTCATATTTGCGCTGGGCATCTCTCTTTCTCACCCATAGGAACATGCCTGTCATGCCAGCTAGCCCCAAAACAAGCATTAACCACTCCTTTTCACTTCCCATAAACATCACACTCAGCATATACCCCACACCAAGTCCACCTAATAGACCTACTAAAGGCAACCCGTACATCAGCCCTGTTGCTTTGAGGAACTGATCAGATGAACCATCTACTTCCACGAGGTCTCCAAACTGCACCTGTACTTTATTGAGGCACTTGATCTCACATTTTTTTTGTTCACCCATCATATCGCAAGCATGACACTCCCCACACATCTCTTCTCTGATGATGCGCACATGTGCGTACTTTCCCTCCAAACGCGTCACTGTTCCTCTCATTACTCCTCTACTCCTCTTTATCTTTATCTCTATGTTTTTCTTTTGGCTTGTGCATCATCCCACTTATCACAAGTGCTATACCTATTACTACGACGGCAACTGCTGCAATCTGAAGTAACATATTACGTGCCACCGGCCCCATACCAATCGTCACAATCACAAGACCTATAAGGGCCATGACCAGTGCAGGAATCCCTGCCCATGCTTCTTGCTCACATAAGAAGATAATCAAGAAACCTAGGGCTGTGAAGACAAAGAACATCCCCATAATCACACTGAATCCTGTCAAAATCCTTGCTGTAATGAGTAAAATATAGAGTCCCCATGAAGTCAGCATCGCACCTGGTATCAAAAACATGGTACTGCGTTTGACTAGTGAGACTGTCAAACAAATCACCCCAGGAAAAAGTGCCAATGCAGCTAAGTAGTTCCATCCTGGTAGGTAGTGGTCTAGCCAAATAAGCGCGCCATTGGTTAGAAAAAAGACCCCTACTGCAAGTATCCAGCTTTTCTTTGTCCTAAAGAAAAAGATTACGCCTATTGCTCCTAGTATCAGATTAATATATTCACTATAAAATCTGTCTGGAAGCAGCCCATTGAGATCCAGTAAGAATGCTCCACCAAACAAGATTAACAACAGCCCTACATACAGGCTGGCATTATTTTTCTTCATCTACGCTCATCTCCTTTTCGTATGTATCAAACGTTGCTACTTTTCTTCATTATAACGGAGTTGCTGTGCAAAAACCACTGCTTTATCCCCCCTTATACTGGCGTTGTTTGGACTGACTCCTCAGCTACTGACTCTGGTTTCACTGATAATAGCACATTACGATAAACAAGCACTGGAATCACCACAAGTACAGCTGCAATGATGAAAATACTCCATGTCGGCAAGATATCAAATAACACCCCATACACCATACTACTAAGCGGCATTGCTGCCATGCAAACTGTTCCAAGTACCGTCCCGACACGCCCCATATACTCTAGCGGCACCACACTTTGGAAATAGATGCCTACAAAGATATTGCCAACACCTACAAACCAGCACATTACAAGGGTAACCGCTAACATCACCATATAAGGTACGAGATTTGAAGAGAAGCTGAGTCTAAAAGGTTCAAAAACAACAAGACTGTAGAAAGCTGTACTGATTCCTGTAAACAGAAGGCTTAGGTATAGATTCTTCCCTACTGAGAACTTCTTTCCCAAGTAACCTACACATAAGCTTGCTAGCATCATGGCTGCAACAGATACGGATTCTACAAGGCCATATTGGAAGTCCGATACCCCCAAAATCTGCTTGGATACAAAGGTGATTCCTACAGAAAAAGCACCTAGTGCAAAGTTAAGCATCATAGCCAATGTGATAATCGACATGATGGTACGCTGCTTCACCGTAAACTTGATCCCTGCAGTAAAGTCCTCCGCGAAAGCTTTGCCTGACAGCTTCTCACGCTTATGAGCAAGCTTCGGAATAGCAATAAAACACTCCGATAAAGCGGAGATGAAAAAACTGATGGCATTGATCACGAAGATCACTTTGAGGCCAAACGCACCATACAAAACTCCTGCCAGCGCTGGTGCTGCAACATTTCCCAAAGACATAATGAGGGAATTGAGTGCATTGGCATCTACCAACTTTTCCTTTGCCATAATCATTGGAATCACCGTCTGATTGGTAGGCTGGAATAGTGTGGAGATCAGTCCCAAAATAATAACCACTGCATAGATTGCACCTATGGGCAAATCATTGGTCACAAAGAGCACCACTGCAAAAACACTTACTGTCACGCCACTCATGACATCCAAAATTACCATCATCTTCTTACGATCAAACCAATCCACCAATACCCCCGCGAATGGACTAAGTATCAATTGCGGAATCATAGCAACTGCCAAGATCGATGCAAACTGCGTGGCAGACCCTGTTTTCGCTAGTACGTAAAGTGATAATGCAAAGCTCTGCAGTGAGCTTCCTATAAGTGATGTAATCTTCCCAAACATCAACAATGTAAAATTTCTGTCCTTTAAAATTTCAAAATTCATAAACGCCTCCCTTTTATTTTTGATCAGTCTCTTCTACTATAACCTAGAGTATACGCCTTTATCAATATTTTCTAACTTTTTAAACTTTTTCTCGTTATTCGAAATAAAGCTATTGACACCGTTGCTTTAGCGTGATAAAGTACTAATATACTAAATCAAATTTAAATTCAAGGGGGATTTATCATATGAAAAAATGGATGAAATCAACACTTACACTTTGCTTGGCAGGACTCATGACACTTTCACTCGCTGGCTGTGGTGCTTCTAACGCTGAAGCTGCTGGTAGCACACTTGACAAAGAAACACTTGTAGTCGGACTTGACGACTCCTTTGCTCCAATGGGCTTTAGAGATGCCGAGGGCAATCTCGCCGGCTTTGATGTAGACCTCGCAGAAGCCATGGGCAAGAAACTCGGTAAAGAGATCAAGCTTCAACCGATCGACTGGTCTATGAAAGAGTCAGAACTCCAATCAGGTAAGATTGATCTCATCTGGAACGGCTATACCATCACAGCTGAGCGCCAAGAAAAAGTAGATTTTTCAGTTCCGTATCTCAATAATAAACAAGTGATCGTGACATTGGCTGATACACCTATCCAAACAAAAGCAGACCTCGCTGGCAAGAAAGTCGGTGCACAAAGTGAATCAAGTGCTGTGACTGCCATGGAAAAAGAAGCTGATCTCTATGCAAGCTTCGATGGTGGCAAGGCTGTTACCTTTGAAAATAATAATATGGCACTGATGGATCTTGATGCAGGGCGCGTTGATGCCGTTGTAGCAGATGCTGTACTGGTTCGCTACTATGTCACACTCAAAGGGGCTGACAAATACCGCGTCTTAGACGAAGACTTCGGTGATGAAGAATATGGTGTAGGGATTCGCAAAGGCGATACCAAGATGGTAGAAGCTTTCAACAAAGCTTATGGTGAATTAAAAGCAGATGGTACACTCGCTACGATCTCTGAAAAATGGTTTAGCGAAGATATTACAAACTAATCGATTACGATTGAACTAAAGGGGGATTACTTTTGGACGCACTAACTAACTTAACAAACTATACGATGATGCTGATGCCGCAAGTCATTGAGGGCCTAATGACCACTTTACAACTTTTTGTACTCACTATGGTGTGCGCAGTCCCACTTGGTATCTTGGTTGCTGTGGCAAGACTTTCAAAAAACAAAGTGATCAGTGGCCTTGCTGCAACTTACATCACCCTTCTAAGAGGTACCCCTCTTTTGTTACAAATCGTCTTCATCTTCTTTGGTCTTCCGATTATCGGCATTACTTTTGATCGCTTTCCTGCTGCAATCATTGCCTTCACACTCAACTACGGCGCTTACTTCGCCGAGATCTTCCGTGCAGGAATCAGCTCTATTGATAGTGGGCAGTACGAAGGTGCCGAAGTACTTGGGCTGTCACCTAGAGACACCTTCTTCCGTATCATCTTCCCACAAGCACTAAAGCGTGTGCTCCCACCTGTAGGCAACGAAGTGGTCACACTGATCAAAGACACTGCGCTCGTCTACATCCTTGGACTCGACGAACTCCTCAAAGTCGGCAAGATCGCTTGCAACCGTGATGCCACTTTGTTACCACTTGTGATTGTTGCAGTGGTTTATCTCATCCTGACTTCAATCTTAGGCAAAGGCATGAGCAAATTAGAAAAGAAATACGACTATTATCGTTAGGAGGCCAATACTATGTTATCTATTTCAAATCTCTATAAAAGCTTCGGTAAGAATCCCGTACTCAAAGGGGTGAACCTTGAGGTGGAACAAGGTGAAGTGGTCGTGATCGTTGGTCCTTCTGGCGGTGGTAAGACCACACTCCTTCGCACCATCAACTGCCTGGAAAAATGTGATGAAGGGACGATCCGTATCAACGGTGAAACCTTATGCCAAGACGGTCGCTATGTAGCTAAGAAGAAGCTTGGACAAATCAGACAAAATATCGGCCTCGTATTCCAGAACTTCAACCTCTTTCCACACCTCTCTGTGCTAGAAAACATGATCGAAGCACCGATACGTGTGCAAGGCAAAGACAAAGAAACTGCAATCAAGGAGTCTCTAGAGATCCTTGGCTTCCTCGGCCTATCTGACAAAAAGGATAGCTATCCTTTTGAACTCTCTGGTGGCCAAAAGCAACGTGTTGCCATCGGCCGTGCTCTGGCTCTATCACCTCAACTCATGTGCTTTGATGAACCGACATCTGCACTCGATCCTGCACTCACCGATGAGGTAGCCAAAGTCATCGATAGCCTCAGTGCGCAGGGCATGACCATGCTCATCATTACCCATGATATGGCCTTTGCCAAGAAAGTAGCTCATCGCATCATCTCTATTGATCAAGGTGTGATTCTTGATGATCATATCTATGCTTCTGCATAATTTAAGCCCCCAATTTTTCTTTATACAAAAAGGCGCCTATCTTCAAACGATAGACGCCTTTTATATTGCCCTACTTTTCTAATAAATTCTCTGTTCCCCAGCGCGTCTTGCCCTCTGCAAAGAACGCATCCATAGACGCTTGATCCGTACTTAATGCTTCACTACCCATGAGCTTGTACCCGTCTGCCACCTTTACAACACTAAAGTACGCCACACTCTGATAATGGGATTCCTTCCCTGCCTCGTCTGTATAGTCATATTCATAACCAAAGACACCCTTGATCTCATTTGACTTCACTTCCGTGACCTGTACGTTGTGTAGTATATAGTTATTCATCTGCGCCAAGTTCGCTACCACTGCATCAAACTGCGCCTCACTCGCACCTACGATACGCAGGTCACTCTCTACGATCCCTTGTTTATCCAAATCCTCATATGCACGAAGCAGTCTCACCACCGCATCCTTCGCTTCTTCCTCCGCTTCTTCTTGTGTGAGTGTAAATTCCTCCACCACTACTGGTCCTGTTGGAATCACTACAGACTCAGCCTTTTGGGTGCACCCACCCAAAGCGACTAGACCAATGAGAATCAGTACGCCTAATTTTTTCATTTGTTCAACTCCCTTACATTTCTTTTCTTCCTAAACACCTATTTATGTTTTAGTATACAACCTTCAAAAGATGAAGACAATGAACGTTATTGGCCATTTAGGTGGATTTCATCCTTCAATTTTTCGTAAGTTTTTCCATACTGTGCTACTTTTACGCTCAGGGTCATTTTCTGCTGATCGCTACTCGGAATTCCTTCCCATTTCATTACACCGCCAGTTTCTTCTATTTGTAAGCCCTGTTCTTTT
>JBOFIR010000049.1:0-22866 GCA_051650265.1 Cellulosilyticaceae bacterium | reverse complement strand
TCCCTTCGGTGTAAAGTTCTCCATAAGGTGGCATCAGCTCATGCGGGAGGCCAGGGATACTTACCTGCCCGCCGTGGCTGTGCCCTGAAAGTTGTAGGTGGAATTGATGTGGTGCGACGGCGTCGGCAATATCAGGCTCATGTACAAGGATAAGTTGATAATCTGCCGCGGGGCGCCCCTGGACAACTTTTTCGATGTTAGGGTTGCCAAAGATCAGGTCATCTAAGCCTGAGATAGTAATCGTTCCGCCGGATGACAAAGTAAGATGCTTCGATGTGTTGACGAGCAATTCGAAGCCACACGCCTCCATGAAGGCTTTGTATAACCGGGTACCGCCACCGCCATAGTCATGATTGCCATAGACTGCAAATTTGCCAAACGGGGCATTGAGTTGACTCATGATGTCATAGAGTGCTTTACGGTTATGATACTTGGCCCAGTTGTCCACCAAGTCGCCTGTAAAGACAATAATATCTGGCTCTAGGCTATTAATCTTGTCTACTAGACGCTGCATATCTGCTTCATCGTAGAAAGCACCTACGTGTGTATCAGAAAACTGTACAATACGTAAACCATCAAGTTCTCCTGACGTAGAGTAGAGCTGATGTGTGGTTGTCTTAAGTAAGTTAGGTTCGATCTTTAGGCTATAGAAGAAAACAGCAGCACCTAGGAGTGCTAGTGTAAAAAGCGTAAGAAAGAGCGCCTTGAAAAGCGACTTGATGAACTTGAACATAATATCTCCTTTATTTTTTAGCCCAAACTTTCAAGACTTCAAGTTGTCTGTAAAGGGCATTTTCATGAGAAAATGCTAATAGCCTATCAAGGTAATGAGCACGATTTTTATATAAATAATTGATTTCTCGAAGAAGCAACGCTTCACCGAGATCTTCTTCTAAAATCATTTTAGCATATCCCAGCGAAGTGGCATACTGGGCATTGAGGATCTGATCACCTCTACTCACTTTCTTGGAAAGTGGAAGTAGTAGCAGTGGTTTGTGAAGGGATAATGCTTCGAATAAAGCATTTGAACCAGCCCTGGTGATCACAAGATCGGCTAGCGCATAGAGATGCGCTAAGTCCTCGCCTACATAATTGTAGGCTTTGTAGCCAATAGGCGGCTCAGTTAGTAGTGGCTGATTCGGCCCAACAATATGGATCACATCATAGCATTCTAGGAGTGCAGGCAATGCGCTGATGACCAGCTCATTGATACGCAGTGAACCTTGGCTGCCGCCAAGGAAAAGTAAAACAGGCTTAGCACCACTCAAGCCTGTGAGTGCAAAACCTATTGCCGCATCGCCGGCTAGTAGGTCGGGGCGGATAATAGGACCATCATAGCGTCTCTTGCAGAGTGGAAGCTCTTTGAGTGTATCTGGAAATGTGACGCACACTTGCTTTGCAAAAGGAAGTGCTAGCCTTGTAGCAAGTCCTGGTGAATAGTCAGTTTCTCTCAGAACAATCGGTACACGGCAGAACCACGCCCCGATGATAGCGGGAATGCTTACAAAGCCGCCGCATGAGAAAAGAAGTGAAGGACGTTTGCTTCGAATGACCTTGGTAGCCTCGACGATCCCCTTACAAAGCCTCAAGGGATCTTTGAAGTTTTCCCATGAGAAATATCTTCTAAGTTTTCCCGTAGACACACCATAATAATCCACTTCAGGAAACTTGGATAGGAGTTCTCTTTCGACACCGCTTAAAGAACCAATATAAGTAATCTGCCAGCCTTCTTGAAGAAGGTAAGGAATGAGCACAAGATTGACCATCACATGGCCTGCAGTGCCACCACCAGTTAGAACGATACGCTTCATTACATAAGACCTACTTCCGCTGAGGTTGGCAAGAAGCCATGTGTATGCAGATAAGTTGCTACGGCTTCTTTTGAGATGAGTGCATGGTCTGAATGATAATGAATCTGAGTAGGGTGGACATCAGATTCGCTTAGTAAGGGGTGAAAAATGTTTGGTGGAAGTACCATATAATAGCGACCAAGGACATCATAAACACAATCTTTCTCACTATCACATAACAAAGATTCACCCAGACGTTCACCTGGTCTTAAACCTATTTCGAAGGTCATCTCACTACTAAGTCCGGCATGTTCAAGTAAGACTTCAGCGATATCTTGAATTCTAAAAGATGGCATTTTTAAGATAAAAATTTCACCACCTGAAGCAATCGTAAGAATATGCAAGAAATGTTCAAGTGCTTCTTCGATAGTAATAAAGAAACGGGTCATACGCTTATCTGTAATAGAGATCGGCTGATGAGTAGCAATTTGTTTCATGAAAATAGGAAGAACACTGCCATTGCTCCCGAGGATATTGCCACTTCTAATGCAAGAAAAACGTGTATGAAGTGACTTGTTATTGGCACTAATAATGAGTTTTTCACCAAGTGCTTTGGTAAGTCCATAAGTATTGGATGGATCAACGGCTTTGTCTGTAGAAGCATAGATGACTTGCTTGACTTTACACATAATGGCGACATCAATAATATTTTGAGTGCCCACTACATTGGTTTTGATAGCTTCTAATGGTTGTGCTTCACAGATCGGCACGTGTTTGAGTGCGGCAAAGTGGAAGATAATATCGACGCCACGACAGGCTTCAAGTAGGCTCTTTTTATCACGAATATCACCAATATACATCTTAACCTTGTCACAGTTACAAGCTTTATTGAATTCAAATTGGAGGTTCTCATTGCGTGCAAGAATGCGAATCTCAGCAACGTCTTCTTTTAGTAAACGGGATGCAAGCGCTTGTCCCCAAGAGCCTGTACCACCAGTTATTAATATAATCTTATGTTTTAATAGCGGGAAAATAGTACTATGAGTATGCATGTTAAAAACTCCTTGTTGTTTTATATTTGTTGTAACTAATATAAAATCTCAATGTGACAGCTATGTGACAAATAACTAAGAGTGTGCTTTTAAGTTAGGGGAAATTGAAAGTATTACTTTAGAGAAGAATGTAGTTTTTGGTAAAACAATGTGATATACTAAGAAATAGTTTTGATACAAAAGATGAGAGGGGAGCAGTACTAAATGCAAAGAGAATTAACCGTACAGTACGTACCTATAGAGCGCGTAAGACCAAATCCATATCAGCCAAGAAAAGTATTTAACCAAGCGGCATTAGAGGAGTTAGCGACATCAATTTTAGAGCACGGATTAATGCAGCCTATTACAGTGCGTATGATAGGTAATTCATACGAGCTTATAGCAGGGGAAAGAAGATTAAAAGCATCTAAAATAGCAGGCTTATCACAAATCCCGGCAGTGATTGTAGATGTTACAACAAAAGATAGCGCGGTACTCGCATTGATTGAGAACCTTCAGAGAGAAAATCTGAATTTCTTAGAAGAAAGTGAGGCCTACCAAGTTGTGATGCAAGACTATGGTTATACACAACAAGAGCTTGCAAAAACATTAGGTAAAAACCAATCTACAGTTGCAAATAAACTCAGACTCTTAAAACTCTCACCAGAAGTGAAGAAAAAATTAGTAGAATATAATCTTACAGAACGTCATGCGAGAGCTTTATTAAAATTACCAACAGAGGAATATCAATTAGACGTTTTGGAAAAAATACATAAACAGGAGCTTAATGTTAAAAAAACAGAGCAGCTCATCGAACAGATTCTTGTCAGTCTTACAGAAATCAAAGCGCCAGATCCAAAGAAAAATCCAAGGTTCAAAGCGTTTTTCCGCGATATTAGATTATTTACTAATACCATTACACAAGCAGTGGGTATGATTCAACAATCTGGTATCGATGCAAAATATACAATGACTGAAGAAACAGATGGATACGAGATTCGTATCAAAATCCCTATGACAAAATAATAATGCATCTATAGAGATCAATAAAAACTGCTGTATTTCATATAAGCAGTTTTTTATTGCCTTGTGTGCACCTTGCGATCACTTGGATAATTATGTACAATAAACAATAAAACTTAATATAGAAGGAGACTACCATGAAAGACTTTAAACAAGAGTTAGCCACTCTTTTAAATAGCCAGATCAGTAGCTTATCAGTAGACGAGCTTTATACAATGATCGAAATACCATCAAACACAGAAATGGGAGATTATGCATTTCCTTGCTTCAAACTCGCAAAAGAATTGAGAAAAGCACCACCTATGATTGCAGCTGATATTGCAGCAAATCTTCCAGCAGCAGACTTTATTGCAAAAGTAGAAAATGTCAATGCATATATTAACTTCTACCTTGATAAAGAAGCACTTGTAAGCAATGTGCTTTCAGAAGTTATTGCACAAAAAGATGAATATGGTATGGATCATTCTAAATCAAAAGGGAATGTAGTGATTGACTACTCATCACCAAATATCGCAAAACCTTTCCACGTAGGGCACTTAAGATCTACAGTAATCGGTCATAGCTTATACCGTATCTTCGAAGCACTTGGTTACAACTGTGAAGGTGTTAACCATTTAGGGGACTGGGGAACACAATTTGGTAAGCTCATCGTTGCTTACAAAAACTACTCAAGTAAAGAAGCAATCGAAGAAAAAGGGATCTCAGAACTTCTTAGAATCTATGTATTATTCCATGAAGAAGCAGAGAAAAATCCAGAGCTTGATCAAGAAGCAAGAGATTACTTTACACGTATGGAACAAGGTGATGAAGAAGCACTTGCACTTTGGAAATGGTTCAAAGATATCAGCTTAAATGAATTTGAGCGTGTATATAAAATGCTCGATGTTACATTTGATAGCTACAATGGTGAAGCATTCTACAATGATAAAATGACACCAGTTATTGAAGAATTAGAGCAAAAAGGTCTGATCGAAGTGAGCGAAGGCGCTAAACTTGTAAGATTAGATGAAGAAAATATGCCACCATGTCTTATCACAAAAAATGATGGTAGTACGCTTTATGCAACAAGAGACATCACAGCTGCAAAATACAGAAAAGAGAATTATGACTTCAAAAAATGTATCTATGTAACAGCACTTCAACAAAACCTTCACTTTGCGCAATGGTTCAAAGTAATTGATAAAATGGAGCATGAGTGGGCAGCAGACCTTGTACACGTACCATTTGGTATGGTAAGTATGGAAAATGGATCATTATCAACAAGAAAAGGAAACGTTCTTTTACTTGAGGATATCCTCAGAGAAGCCGTACAAAAAACAAAAGATGTCATTGAAGAGAAAAACCCTACATTACCAGACAAAGAAGAAGTGGCAATGCAAGTAGGCGTTGGTGCAGTTGTATTTGATAACATGTACAACAATATCATCAAAGATATTCAATTCTCATGGGAACGTGTATTAAACTTTGATGGTGAAACAGGACCATACGTACAATATACACATGCAAGAGCATGTAGCGTTCTTAGAAAAGCAGGCATTGATATCAATGCAGTACTTGATGTGGACTATAGTGTATTGACAGACGATGCATCTGTTATGGTAGCAAAAGAACTTGGAGAATTCCAAGCGAAGATCAGCGAAGCGGCAGCAAAATACGAACCATCTTATATGGCAAGATATGCAGTAGACTTAGCACAAGCCTTCAATAAATTCTATCATGACAACCCAATCTTAGTAGAAGATGAAAAAGTAAAACAAGCACGTTTAGCAATGGTAATTGCAGTGAAACACGTACTGAAAAATGCACTCTTCTTATTAGGTGTTAGTGCACCAGAACAAATGTAAGAAATCCACAGGCTACTCTCAATCATGGGAGTAGTCTTTATTTGTGGATAGAATAGATTTTTAAGAAAAAATGAATTGTCCACAGGATAAAAAAAAGATGAATTTTTAGAGTTATACACAAGGGTGTGGATAATATGTACAATAAGAATATTGTGTATTACCAATGGTTTACACAATATTAATAAAACACTTATCCACAATGACAATAAAGTTAAATTTGTGTATTATATGTAATAAAATAGAAATAGAATAGAAGTATAAGTCGTAATGTACACAGAATAAGCTTAATGGACTTATTGACGACAAAAGTCCTTAAAGAGAGAGGATTAGTACTTATGAAACATGCAGTATTACTTTACAATCCAAAAGCAGGAAACAAACAGATCACTGAACATCTTGATTATATTGTGAAACGTATACAAGGACTTGGTTATACACTTACATTACACCGTAGTGCAAAAAAGGGTGATATTGAAATGTATATTATGCAAGAAGTTACTACGGAAAATACAGATATGATTCTGGTTTCGGGGGGAGACGGCACGGTCAATGAATGTATTAATGGAATCCTCAAGAAGGGGCTTGATTTGCCACTAGGCATCTTACCGTTAGGCACAGCCAACGACTTTGCACGTACTGCCAATATACCATCTCATATACGTGGCGCGCTAGATCTCATACAGGCAGATCAAATCAAATATGTTGATGTGGGACAAGTTAATGATCGGTATTTCATTAATGTGTGTAATATGGGGCTCTTTAGCAATGTGTCACACATTATTGATATCGACCTTAAAAACAAATTTGGCAAACTTGCGTACTATGTCAAAGGTATTGAGGAGCTACAAAGTTATAATGCTATGTCTTTAAGAATTACGACAGAAAGTCGAGTGAAGGAAGACAAATACGTATTAGTACTAATCTTCAATGGACAAGGTGCAGGGGGATTCAATAAACTTGCAAAAGATGCGAGCATTGAAGATGGCTATTTAGATGCGGTCTGTATTAAAGAAGTAGAGCTTCATGATATTCCTAGGCTCTTCCTTAAAGTGCTTCAAGGGGAACATCTGGGGGATGATAAGGTAGACTATATGCGTTGTAATCACTTGAAGATTGAATGCCTTAATGAAAATGAAACATTTGTAACAGATGTAGACGGAGAAGAAGGACCACAATTTCCATTAGAGATCAAAATCATTCCAAATAAATTACCAATCTATTGTGAATAAAAGGCTACAAAAAAAGTGTTTCTAAGAGATTAGAAACACTTTTTTTATAGTGAACATTAATTAATATCACTATTAGCAGGAATGGTATGATCTGCTTGGAAAATATCTAGATTTTCATCCAGATAAAAAGTGCCTTCTTTGGCATTTTTACCTTCCATTTGTTGAACGACAAAGTAGACACGGTGATTCTCTGCTTTAAGAAGTTGTACAGAACCAGGTATAAAAAGACATTTTACCAGCTGATTTTGAGAGATATTGTAAACACAAAGCATGTTCTCACGATCAATTTTTTGAGTATATACAATCTGATCATCTGACAAGAACAGAGAGTCACTGATATCACCTGTTGCAATAGGTTTAGGTGAGTGGTAATAGTCAGATACTAAATAGAGTGAAGAGAGATCATTTTGTGTCACGATATAGGCGAACTTACTATTTTGAGGACAAATTGAAATAGAGTGAGGCAGTATCGCTTCATTTTTCATAATGTAGCGGTGCTTTTCAGGCACATTTTGATTAATAAGCATGAGAGAATATTGGCCGTCATCACTTTCATCCAATAGAAGAATATAAGGTGATTTAAGTATAAAAAACTTTGTGTTAGGTGAACTCACGGTATGGAGCAAGGTACGTCGGTCGCTTTGCAGATCCAGGAGGTAAAGTCCGTAGTAAAGACCACTGTCATCTAACTCAATAGAATATTGAACGGTAGCATCGTGTTGCGTATGAACATGGCTGGCCTCATACTTGTGAAATGAGTCGACATAATCTAGGTGTGAAAGAATGTATTGTTGGCTCAGAATCGTCTGGAGATAGGGTGTTAATTTCATGATGCCTTCGTTTGGAATGTAAGCATAGAGAAAATCAGTGCTAAAATAAAGCCTGCAGCCTAACTGTGTATCTAGAAAGAGGTAAGCTGGGATCTTAAAATTGTTACTTACGGAATCAGAGTATGGGGATTTTTCACTCCAAATAATCTCTCGCCATAAGGTATTGAGGATATGTGCATTATAAATATTGGCATACGCATCTTTGGAGGTATTAATGGTGAGCACTTGTGGAATGTCAGGTGAATAGTTATGAATCAAAGAAAGAAGATCTGAATTGTAGTAAGAAACTGCTTGCTGGTCGACATAAATATTGGCGTTTTTGTCTGTATAGCGGCTTACAAAGACATCCATTATATGTTCATTGGAATAGACCTTGAGGGTATAGCCGATATCACTAGGAATGGATTTAAAATTCCAAGAGCTATAAGGTGTACTGTCTTGGAGTGCATTGGTCCAGTTGCGAAGTTCTTCTGGGTCTGTAATTGTAAGTAATTTATTTTCATCATAAGGGCTATGAGCAAGTACTTCAATTTTTCGGATATTCTGCGTATGGTAATACATATAAAGCTTTTGAACAGGGTACATCATACGACTGTAAGTAATATTTGAAAGAAGAAAAACTGTAATCCCTACATAGATCATGTGACGTTTAGCATGACGATTGGTCGTATCAAAATGAAATAGGATAATCATAATGATAGCACCTATGGGAATAGGAATGCCTAAAATAATAGAATGGATACCACTGGCGATCACATAAATCATACATTTGATATAAAAGAAGGCTTCCGCTTCACGTTGATTATATTTCGCAAAAAGTAAGGTATTGAGATAAAGAATAAATACAAATAAGGATTTCATAAGCGCGCCTTTCTTTAGAGTATAGGATCAACGAAAAAGATACTATGTTTGGTATAATAAAAGGTTGGGAAAATGTAAAAATTCTTGGGAACAATATAAATCACATGGAAAATATGTTCTTTGTTGGCAAGTGTAGAAAGATTATATTTTGGTTTGAGACTGAAGCTGAGATTAGTTGTACTTTTACTTCCCTCTAAGAGCATGTATTGGGTCTTATTTTCAGGGAGAAATTGCGACAAAATTAGTTCAGTAGAATCATTGTAACTTTTTTGAGCATAGTAGATCCAGTTTTCATCGTCAGTTTCCTCATAGATGAGTACATAAAAAAGGTTGTCAGGCTTGTCAATATTGAGCGTAACATATTGTGTACCGTATTTGGGATCAGGAATACTTGTAGCAGTAACATTTGTAAGTATGGGAATATAAAAATGAAAACCTATAAAAATACAACTATATATTGAGATAAAAATTAATGCGAATAATGTGATGCGATAAAATAAAGACTTTTGTTTCATAAAATCACCTTTCTTCCTGGGAAGTGCACTACCCTTGTTTATAAAAATGTTCCACGTGGAACATTTTTATAGAAAGAGGTTCTCTATTTTATCTTTATTCACAAATAATTTATTTATGAAAGTTAAACTTCATGTTATACTTAAAACAAATATAGATTTCAAGTGAAAAAGAGGTTATTGGAATGGGTAAAATTATTGCAGTAGTAAACCAAAAAGGGGGCGTAGGTAAAACTACCACTGTTATCAACCTAGCCGCGGCATTAGCTGAACGTAAGAAAAAAGTTTTGATAGTTGATATTGATCCACAGGGGAATTCAACAAGTGGTTGTGGACTTATGAAAAATCAATTACCTCATACAATCTATGAACTGTTTACAGAAGCAGTAGATATTCGTGAAGTTATTTATAAATCTCCAAATGAGGAGCTTAAAATCATTCCATCAAATATGAATCTTGCGGGGACAGAAGTAGAAATTATAGGTTCTAAAGATAGAGAATATATTTTAAAAAGAGCACTTGATCAAGTAAGAGAAGAGTATGATTATATTTTTATTGACTGCCCACCTGCAGTAAATATTCTTACGATCAATGCCTTAACATGTGCAAACTCAGTATTTATACCAATGCAGTGTGAGTACTATGCGTTAGAAGGACTTTCTCAATTGATGCAGACAATTCGTCTTGTAAAAGAGAGTACAAATAAAGACTTGATGTTAGAAGGAATCGTGTTTACAATGTTTGATGGTCGGACCAATCTAGCAGTTCAAGTTGTAGAAGAAGTAGAAACACACTTTAGTAAATTTGTGTTTAAAACGAAAATTGGTAGAAGTGTAAGACTTAGTGAAGCGCCAAGTTATGGTGTGTCTTGTCTCGCATATGCTAATAAATCAAAGCCAGCAGATCAATATAGGGATTTGGCTAAGGAGTTTATAGGAAGGAATAGAAGGAAATGAAGCAAAAAGGACTAGGAAAAGGCTTAAATGCACTTTTATCTCAAGAAGCATTAGGAAATGTGGAAGATAAGGGCATTAAAATGGTTAATATCAATGACGTAGAGCCGAATTATGAACAACCAAGAAAGAATTTTAGCCAGGAAGAGCTTAATGAACTTAGTCAATCGATTATGGAGTATGGGGTATTACAGCCACTCATCGTCAGACAAAAAGGTACAAAATATCAGATCATTGCAGGGGAAAGAAGATACCGTGCAGCAAGACAAGCTCAAATTCAAGAGATTCCTATCATCGTAAAGGATATTACAGATCAAGAGACACTAGAGATCTCCTTGATTGAGAATATTCAAAGAGAAAATCTGAATGCAATGGAACTTTCATGTGCATATAGCTTGTTGATGGAGCGCTTTGACCTGACACAAGAGCGTATTGCAGATCGTCTAGGAAAAAGCAGATCATCTATTGCAAATATCCTTAGATTACTGACACTCACACCATTTGTACAGCAACAGCTTAGAGAAGATAAAATTTCTTTAGGTCATGCCAAACTGATTGTTGGGCTCAGAAATGCAGCACTACAAAAACAGGTATGTGAAGCAATCGTAGAAAAGGGACTTAGTGTAAGAGAAACTGAAAAGTATATCCAACTTCTTGTAATCGAGAAAAAAGATAAAAAAGCAGAACCAGTAAATCCTTTCTATAAAGAAATACAAGAAAACCTTCAAAAAATGCTTGGGACAAAAGTTTCAATCACTAATGGCAAGAAAAAAGGAAAGATTGAAATAGAGTACTATTCTGATGAAGAATTGGAAAGAATTATAAATAGAATACAGTAATATAAGAATTAAAAGGATGAGATAGAGATTATGAATGAGATCGTTACATTATTAAATGACAATTTATTATACATCGTGGTAGGGCTTGGGATCTTCTCATTTGTTCTATTTATTATGCTTATCATTTCTATGGTAAGGTCAAACAAGATTCAAAAAAAATACAAAGCATTTATGACAAAAGAAGATGTGGATTTCGAAGCACTTTTAGCAGGCTATGCACAGAGTGTGAATGAAGTAAAATCAGAGCACAATATGATGGTGGCACATATCACAGCGCTTGAAAAACAAATCAAGCTGTGTGTACAAAGAGTAGGTGTTGTAAGATACAATGCCATTGAAAATGTAGGAGCGGATCTTTCATTTGCTATCGCTTTACTCGATGTGAACAACACAGGGGTTGTGCTCAACGGTATCTACAGTAGAAATGGTTCTTACACTTATGCAAAGCCAGTTGTAAATGGGCAATCAACGTATACTTTATCAGATGAAGAAAAAGAAGCAATCCAAAAAGCAATGAACGAATAATAAAAGAAAAGCTGAAGTACTTTAAATTTAGGTACTTCAGCTTTTTTGTTAGTCTTTTTTTCTATATTGCAGAGGGGTTGTTCCACAAAACTTCATAAATGCACGATAAAAACTCCTAGCACTTTCAAAGCCACATTCATAAGCGATCTCAGTAATGGTCTTATCACTAAGAAGTAGTTCCTTGGCTTTGTTGACGCGTAAAAAATTGATGTAGTTGGTGAGACTACACCCAATTTCTTGATTAAAAAGATGCGAAATATAATATTTTGATAAGCCTAAATGGGAAGATAGGCTGCTCAGAGAAATATTTTCTTGGTAATGACTATAAATATGTTGGAGTACTATTTGAACCATATAGTTATCTTGAGACGTATTCTGTGTAAATGTCAGATGCTCTAAGAGTGTGCCTAGAATAATAGAGAGATGTCCTTTGGCTAAAAGAAGGTTTTGCATGGTATTAGAATCTGTAAGTGCCTGAAAATGTGCGTCAAGTGTGGGTGAAAGATCGTAGATAAAAGGTGACTTAGGGGTTTGTTGTTTTAGGAGATGATCGATTTCGGGTATAAGAAGTGGGTTAAAGATGGTCAGAATACTGTGGCTAGTAGTAGGGGTATCAAATGTATGTATTTTATGAGGTGCAATAAAAGCAAGTGTATGTGGGGACAATAATTGAATTTGGTCATCGATCTGGACGCGTAATTCGCCTTCAGTCACATAGACCATTTCAATTTCAACATGCATATGGGGTAAAAAAGAGAGATTAGAAATCTGGTGACTCCGTATCGTGTCTTTGTTAGGCTCTGTAAAAAATTCATAAAAACCTTTGGGATAGGTCGTATTTTTCATAGATTAATTCCTCCGAAATGTTCTCCTTTGATTATGCGCTATCACCTTCAAAATAGCAATATATGACGCAAATTTGAGCTGATTTGGCATGAAGGGAACAAGCAAGGATGATAAAATAAAGAAAAATAAGTCCAAAAGAGGTGGAAGTCAGATGGCATATAAATTAGGAATCATTGGTTATGGCGGTATGGGTGGCTGGCATCACGAAAATATATCAGGAAGAATTCAAGATATTGAAGTGGTTGGCGCATTTGATCTAAGAGAAGAAATGCTTGAAAAAGCAAAGAAAAATGGCATTAAAGCATATGAGAGTGCACAGGAACTTCTTGAAGATCCAGAGATTGATATCGTAACCATTGCAACACCAAATGATGTACATAAACAGTATGTGATTGATTGCCTAAGAGCAGGTAAACACGTAATCTGTGAAAAGCCAGTGACCATGAATGCAAAAGAATTAGAAGAGATTATCGCTGTGATGCATGAAGAAAAGAAACTCTTTTCAATCCATCAAAATAGAAGGTGGGATAAAGATTTCCGTATCATCAAAGCAATTTATGACCAAAACACTGTAGGGCATATGTATCGTATCGAAAGTCGCGTGCAAGGTTCTAGAAGATCACTTCATGGATGGAGAGGCTACAAGGTAAATGGTGGAGGAATGCTATTTGACTGGGGCGTTCATATGATAGATCAACTTCTGTGGATGATTCCAGAAGAGGTTGTTTCAGTAGATGCTCATTTGCAAAATATATTTGCACCAGAAGTAGACGATCACTTTGATGTGGTTCTCAGATTTGAAAGTGGCATAACAGCAGTCATTGAGGTGGCAACTAACTGCCTCCTTACACAGCCAAGATGGCATGTATGTGGAGCTGATGGTACAGTAATCGTTGAGGATTGGGATGGAAAAGGCAAAATCATGGGGATCAAAGAAGATAGTGAAATGCTCTGGGAAGATGAGATCGTGTATACGAGTGCAGGTCCTACACGTACGATGGCGCCAAGACCTCAGCAGACTACAGTGGAAACTGCTTTGCCAGAGGTAGTGGTAAGCTGGGAACACTACTATCAAAATATTATAGATGTATTAGAAGGAAAAGCAGAGCTCATCGTGAAGCCAGAACAAGCACTTAGAGTAATGCGTGTTATTGATACAGCATTTGAATCACAAACACGTCAAACAGGTATTGCTTGTCGCATCTAAGGGGGAAATGATATGAAAAAAGCACTTATTTTTCAAGGTGGATGGGATGGTCATCAACCAGATCTTGTATCAAAGCGTTTTGCAGGATTGTTAGAGACAGAAGGATTTGAGGTGGAAATTCATGACACGCTAGATTGTTTAAGTGATGGGACGTATCTGAAAACACTTGATCTCATTGTAGCATGCTGGACAATGGGTGAGATCAAACATGAATATGTAGAGAATGTTTCCAGAGCTATAGCAAGTGGTGTGGGACTTGCTGGATGTCATGGTGGTATGTGCGATGCATTTAGACAAAGTACAGAGTGGCAATTCATGACAGGAGGCCAATGGGTTAGTCATCCGGGTGGAGATGGTGTAGCCTACACTGTCAATATTTGCGAAGGGGCACATAATATTGTACAAGGACTCAGTGATTTCGAAATAAAAAGTGAGCAGTACTATCTTCACGTAGATCCAGCTATTGAGGTGTTAGCAACTACAAGATTCCCACTTATTAATGGCTACTATAGTACAAATAAACCAATAGATATGCCAGTAGCATGGATCAAATATTGGGGTAATGGTAGAGTGTTCTATACATCACTAGGCCATCAAGACCAGGTCTTTGAACAAGCAACAGAAGCAGAAAAAATGATGAAGCGTGGATTGATATGGGCTGCAGAAGGAAAAGAAATTGCTACTGAGCAAGGATTAACGACAGAGGGCTTTGAAAATAATGAGAGGTTATATTAGGGGGTATTTATGGAACGCGTACGTGTAGGGATTGTAGGAATAGGCGATATTAGTGGTATTTATCTTGAGAATATCACCCATTTATATCAAGATACATTAGAAATCGTAGGAATCTGTGATCTTGTGAGAGAAAAAGCGGAAAGAGCATCTGAAAAATATGGCATAGAGACAATCTATGAGGATATGCATGCACTTTTTGCAGATGAACGCATTGAAATCGTACTCAATCTGACTAGACCTTATGAGCATTTTGAGGTGTCAAAAGCAGCTTTGCTAGCTGGTAAAAACGTGTATTCAGAAAAACCACTTGGTGCAACCTTTGAAGAAGGGCAGGCATTGGTGGCATTAGCAGCGGAAAAACAACTCAGAATGGGTGGTGCGCCAGATACATTCTTGGGCGCAGGGATTCAGACCTGTAGAAAATTAATCGAAGATGGCTATATTGGTACACCTGTTGGGGCATCTGCATTCATGGTATGTCGTGGACATGAAACATGGCATCCAGATCCAGAATTCTACTACAAACATGGTGGGGGACCTATGATGGATATGGGACCTTATTATATCTCAGCACTTGTCACTCTATTAGGTGGAATCAAACAAGTATCAGGTATGGCAAAGATCTCCTTTCCAGAAAGAAAGATTACCAGTAACCCACATGCTGGTGAGGTCATCAAAGTAGATGTACCAACGTATGTGGCAGGCATGATGCAATTTGAAAGTGGTGCAGTTGGTACGATCTTTACCACATTTGATGCCTATAAGGCTGAGATGCCATGTATTGAAATATATGGTTCTGAGGGAACACTTTCTGTACCAGATCCTAATACGTTTGGTGGACCAATCCGTATCTATAGACCAAGCAAAGGGGAGTTCTTAGAATTCCCTCTGGTATTTGA
Organism: Cellulosilyticaceae bacterium; assembly: GCA_051650265.1. GTDB lineage: Bacteria > Bacillota > Clostridia > Lachnospirales > Cellulosilyticaceae > JBOFEH01. The sequence goes on along the minus strand of JBOFIR010000049.1, from coordinate 7,742 downwards.
CTATCCTCAAAATAGTAGAGGACTTGGACTAAGTGATATGGCAATAGCTATTAGAACAGGAGAGCAGGCGAGAGCAAGTAGTAATCTGACCTATCATGTATTAGAAGTCATGACCGGATTTGAGAGAAGTAGTGAAGCCGGTGAACATATTGCGATCACATCAGTATTTGAAAAAACACCATTAATGAATATATAATCCAAAAGGAGATAGCAGTGGCTGTCTCCTTTTGGATTGTATAGGAAAGTTCAATGAAGATTGTTTTGATACACAAAGAAACCTAACAATTAGATTAAAAATAACTGATAAGTATGTACAAATCAATAGATTATCTGATAGGCTAGAACAGAATGATAGATACGTAGGTGAAAAGGGGGGAATAACGTATGTATAACTATGAATTTAAACTCACTGAAGAAGCATATATTGCATGTTATCAAGGACATCTCCAGCATAGTGCAGTGACGAGAAGGGTGATGATGATATGCAGAGTGCTTTCACCAATAGTAATCATGAGTGCGGGCTATGGGATCACTAATAAGTTTGAAAATGTAGTGGGGCTAATTATATTTGGGATACCAGCACTGATATGGCTGATCTTTTTTCCAAAGTTCTATATGAAATCTATGAGAAAAGTTTCAAAAAGGCTTCTGAGAGAAGGAAATGACCAGACATTGTACGATCAGCATGTAGTAACAATAGGGGAACAGGGGATCAGTGAGAATATACCAGCACATGGTATTACCAAACAGTGGCATCATGTATCAAAGACGATAGAAGATGATCAGTATTTGTTTTTGTATGTGACATCACAAGAGGCCGTTATCTTACCAAAGGCAGTGATCGGTGATGCACAGGCGCTAGAAGTACTGAAGCAATATATTGATGAAACAATTAAAAAAGAGAAAGAGTAAGGGGATAAAATATGCCATCACAAATAATTGAATTCAGTATGGTAACAGTATGGGATTGGGCAATACAACTACAGGCACTTAGCGTTATAGTGAGTGCGGTGCTTAGACCTATCGTAAGTATTTTGGTAGTAGTCGGATTTATCCTATATGATCAGCGCAAAAAAATAGGATAAACTAGATATTCTTTAGGAAAATTTAAGAAAAACCTCATGTAAGTATTTAGAATTTCCCTTTAATATAGGTTATATCAGGAAGCCACATAATACACATTACACTTAAACACATAAAACCTATAGAAATTAAACACTAAAACATATTAAAGGAGAAATCAAAATGAAAAAATTCTTAGCTATCGCAACACTTGCACTTGCAGCAGTAACAGCAGTTGTACCAACAATGGCAACACAAGCAGGCGTAGGACAAACCATTACAAAGCATGGCGTAAAAGTCGAATTAGAAAATATGGTCATCGATAATGAAAAGAAAGAATTACGCGTACAAGTAAAAGTAGAAGATCCTACAGGTCTTGTAGATGTAAGTAAAGGGGATATCATCCAGTTTGATTTCTTCCAAGATATTAAATTAGATGGAAAAGAACTCAACACTGGTGCTTACGTGACGAATCAAACAGAGGATAATACAACTGTAGTATGGGACATGGTATATCCACTGACTCAAACTTACGATGAAACAGTAAACGTAGCATTTGATGTCAAACAAGTAGTAACTAAAGGCCATATGATCATGGACAAATGGCAATTTGAAATGGATATTCAAGCAAAATAAATCATATAAAGCAAAAGAGGTGCCTTAAGTGGAACCTCTTTTGCTTTATATAGGATTAAGGGTTGCTAGGAGCAAGGCGTCTTGTGATGTCCTTGAGATGCTGATGATTGTTTTCATAAAGAGAACTACTAAAAAATTCAGCAACGAAATCATCTTCAAAAGCCATAATAACCTTTTGGGCGATGAGGAGCTGAGTGTTAGATTTTTCAACATCACCTAGTTCAGTATAATACTCAGCAAGTCGTAAGAGCATTTCGACGAGACTATCTGCAGATAGATTTTTTTGTCTATGAGCAGCTTCGTACATATCACCCCCATCAAGTAATAAGGCAGCCACTTCTAGTTTTGAAAAGTAGATTTCAGGGATCATCTCAATAGAGGCTTTGACTAATGCATATTCATCTATTGATTTGTAAGCTTCAGCCATAATACGATAGGCGTCATATTTGACATCATCATGTTTGGTACATTCAATAAGTGCTTTGCATAAATCAATAACCTCAGCGGCGCGGTCTGGAATAGGAATGACACCGATTAAGCAATTAAGCAGGATATCATTGCCTGGATATTTTTTGAGACCATCACGTAGCATTTGTTCACAATGTGCAGGATCTTCATTATAATAGCGTCCAGAGTCAATGACGATATCTTCGACATTCCTCTGGATTTCATAAAGATTGAAACTAAAGAGCTCATCCGTTGATACACCAAAGAATGAAGCGATTGCAGGAATAAGTGTCACATCAGGCATAGCGGTATTATTCTCCCATTTAGAGACAGCTTGAAATGAAAGGCCGAGATAGCCAGCGAGAACTTCTTGAGAAATATTTTTTTGTTTGCGTAGTGCTTTGATTTTTTCCCCTAGTTTGATCATAGATATAACCTCTAAAAATAAAGTAATCAGCGCTGATCCTAAGTCTATTATACCAAGTATTTGGATCATGAGAATAACGTAGATGGGGAGAAAAATTCAACTAGAGGTAGAATCACCATCTACAAGATAAGTAGGCGGATCACCTATAAAAGAGGATAGAGACAAGGGTAAAATGAAAATAGAAACTACAAGGTAGAGGTGAAAGTATGATTATTACGATAGAAAATGGGCTAGATCATGTGAGACAATACTTAGAAGCTGTAGGAAAGTATGAAGTTTATCTTGAAAATGAATATGTGGGTCCTACAGATGCTCTCATTTATAGTAGAGAAAAGGAAAGTCAGTCTTTTGAGGCATTTCAGGAGCACGTAAGGGTGCAAAATTTGGTAGAGCATGAGCATATGGATCATGGTGTGATGATTATTAATGCCAAAAATAAGTCACCAAAAGAAATTGAACGGATATTAGATAGTCGATTATTTGATAATATTTTTTAGAAAATGTTCCACGTGGAACATTTTAGCTTGTTAGGAGACTGTAGACAAAGGTTGTCACATTCTTATTAAAATCACATAAAATAGAGATATAAGATAAAGTGTTTGGGGGAAGTATGATGAAAATCAATAAGGCAGGGCTTGATTTGATCAAACAATTCGAAGGTTGTAGTCTAAAGGCATATAAGCTAGAAGGTGAAAAATACTATACAATAGGTTATGGACATAGTTTTGATAATAACATTACGGCGATAACCGTATGGACACAACAACAGGCTGAGGATATGCTCATCAAGGACTTACAAGAATATTGTAAGTATGTAGATACTATGGCACTAACAAAATTTAAAAATTTGAATGAGAATCAATGCAATGCACTCATGTCTTATTGTTATAATAGGGGACAGGGTGGATTAAAACAGTTGGTGACGAACTCCAATACCATAGAAGAACTGGGTAATAATATTGTGATTTATTGGGGTTCTGCAATGCGTTATAAGAAAGGATTAGTCAGGAGACGTGAAGCGGAAAAGGTTTTATTTTTTAAGCCTATCGTTAATCAAAAGTAAAAAATGTCATTGACAAACCATAAGTAATAGGTGTATTATTACCTCAATTCATTGAGATGCATAACGAAGAAGTAGAGATACTTCGGAGTATAAGATAAAGAAAAGCGATGAAAAGAAGAAGTAGTCAGACATGGTCCATACAGAAAGCAACCGGTTGATGAGAGGTGCATGGTAAAGTGATTGATGAATACATCTTTGAGCTTCACACCGAATGGCAATATGCTTAGTAGGCTGTGACGGAGACCTGCACACGTTATAGTGCTAGAGTATCATTCATCTAGAAGATGACGTACTCGAAGAGGTAGGAGGTGTGAGCCTTCTATAAACTAAAGGTGGTAACGCGAGATCAGCTCTCGCCCTTTTGAAGAAATTCAAATGGGCGGGAGCTTTTTTGATACCCAAAAAGCTTTTTTGGCATCTTATAGACCATGCCCTTATATGAAACAAAACATATAAAGGAGTGTTAGATATGAAAAAATCAATCGAAGAACAAGTAAAAATCATTACAAAAGGGGTACACAGTGTCATCCATGAGGACGAACTGATTGCAAAACTCAAAAAATCTGAAACAACAGGTAAGCCGCTTACGATCAAGCTAGGCCTAGATCCGAGTGCGCCAGATATTCATCTTGGGCACGCGGTAGTCCTTCGTAAAATCAAGCAAATGCAAGATCTAGGACATCAAGCAGTGATTATTATTGGAGATTTCACCGGCAAGATTGGAGACCCAACAGGTAAGGCAAAGGGGCGTGTACAACTGAGTGATCAGCAGGTGGTTGAGAATGCCAAAACCTATGAAAAACAAATCTTCAAAGTCTTAGATAGAGAGAAAACGCAGGTAAGATTTAATAGTGAGTGGCTTTCACAGCTTGGCTTCGAACAAGTGATTCGATTGGCTGCAACAACGACAGTTGCACGTATGTTAGAGAGAGATGATTTCCAAAAACGCTACAATGGCAATAGTCCAATAGGACTCCACGAGTTCTTTTACCCATTGATGCAGGCTTATGATTCTGTAGAATTACAGGCAGACATAGAGCTTGGTGGGACAGATCAGACCTTCAATATCTTGATGGGAAGAACACTACAAAAGGCTATGGGGCAAGAAGCGCAAATTGCGATGTTCATGCCGATCTTAGAGGGGTTAGATGGCAAGGAAAAGATGAGTAAGAGCCTAGGCAACTACATTGGGGTCAATGAGCCGGCAGAAGTGATGTTCAAAAAGGTGATGGAAGTACCAGATGCACTGATTATCAAATACTTTGAATTGGCTACAGATGAACACCCAGATCAGATAGAAGTGGTCAAAAATCAACTAGAGGCTGGGGTCAATCCAAGAGATATCAAGCTTAACTTAGCACGGATTATCACAGCTTTATACCATAAAGAAGAACAGGTGCTGGGTGCAGAGCAGTTCTATATGACAGCATTTAGTAAGAAAGTAATACCTGATGATGTACCAGAACTACAGATAGATGACGAGCAAATTGAATTTAAGTTGTTGATGAAGCAACTCGTAGAAGCAGGATTAAGTGGCAGTAGTAGTGAGCTGAGACGTTTGGTAGACCAAGGTGGTGTTCAAAAAAATAGTGAACCGCTAGAAGGCTTAGAAGTGTGTATCCAAAAGGGTGATATACTGCGTATAGGAAAGAAAAAGTTCATCAAAATAGTTACTAAATAGGATAAGAAAATCTTATAGTCAGATGAGCTGTGACATGAGATATAGAAAACGGATCATTTTGGGTATAATACTTTTAGCGCACATAACTGGAGGTTATAAGATGAAGATTATACTCACTGAGGCATTGAGAGAACATATGAGGTGCCATGATCAAGAGTTTTTGAAAGGTTGGGAAAAGACGTTTGCCTGTATTGAAGAAAGTGGTATTTTGGAGCAGGTTGGAGAGGGTGAAGAGCGACTCATCGTCAACTTTGATGCACCTATAGGATATAGTATGCTCCTAGAGACGAAGGAGGAAGACGAGATTGTCTATGCCAAACGACTTGGGCGTGAACTCTATACACGATTTGTGAAAGGGAAAGAAGCTGTCTATAGTTATCAAGTCGCATGTATTTTTAGAAAATCAAAAGAAGAAGAGGATGCATACGATCTGGTTACGATGTACCCAGGTGGTAAGTCAGAGAAAGAGCCTGAAGATCGTAACATACAGGATAAGCAAGAGATGATTCGTAGCTTAAACTTTTGGAAGGATCGGGCACTGATTTATTATCCTGACCGTATCGAACCAGGCAGTGAAAAGGATTATTGTCCTTACAAAAATTTATTTTACCTCTTAGAAGAATAATAAAAAAAATAAATGCAGCAATCGTTAGATAGCGATTGCTGCATTTGCTATAATTCAATACTTGTTTTCATTACCTTATAGATTGGTGTGGATGCGAGAATCACACCTAATACAAGTGTAATCACAAGTTCGACGCTCAGATAAGTTGCATTGTATCCAAAGGAGTAAATCCAAGGATTCATATCACCAGCATACTCTGCAAAGAAGATCGCACCTGACATCACATGCATCAAGTAACGTCCTAGAATACCAATAAAAATCCCCAGTCCAAATCTCAGTTGAAGGGACTTGATACGTGCAGGAACAATACCTGCTAGTCCTAAGAATCCGAATGCTAATGGATAGTCAAGGAGTACTTGTGCCCAGTGGAGCACGTACATATCTTGGAAAAGTTGAAGGAAACCATAAGCAACACCTGCTACGATTCCAGCGACAGGCCCAAAAGCAAAAGCATAGAGTACGAGTGGTAGCATGCTTGCTAAAGTAATGGAACCACCTTGTGGCATATGCCAAATCTTGACGTAAGAAAGTACGAAAGCTAAAGCAACGCACATACCGCCATACACAAGCATCTTTGTATTAATTGATCTTTGATGTCCATGCTTACGTGTGACAATCAAACCAACGATACTTGCAATTACTAATAAACCGATGACAATCCATACAGGTGTACGGATCTCTGCTAATTCTGAAAAAATATTAGCCATAAAAAAAACCCCCTTTGTGTGATATAAGTGGGCTGGGACGAACCAATAGATAGACTAAGGCTTCTATTGTTCTCATAACTTCCCTGCAGCAGCATAATCTGTAAACAGGTTCGAAGGGTCTGCTCGTAAACACTCTCAGCCCGAAGGCTCCCCCAGCAACTATTCAATTCTTTTTCATAATAAAGTAAAGTGTATAAAATGTCAAATAATTTAATCATTTTAACTAGATGCCTAAGATAGGGTGTGATATGCTAAAACTATAATGAAGTAATCACTTCTAAACTGATAAATGTATAAGGGGGCCTTCGTATGAACAAAAAGTTTTCAAGAATTATAGTCGCTGCAACACTACTTGCCACAAGTAGTTTGTATGGATCAACCTTTGCAAATAATATAACCACTTTGAATCATTCCACTGCTCAAATAGATCAGTCTCAGGCACTTTTACCAACAAGCACAGTTAAGGGAGAGACACTGATCCCACTGAGAGCTTATTTGAATTTGGTGGGGATTGATAAGATCACATGGCAGCCCGTTCATACACTTGGGGCTTATGCAAAGCTTACAATAGAGGCACCCGCAGCATTTACCCAATCTTATCATGGAAATTTGGAACGCGCTTTAGGCGGTATCTATGGGAACACCATAGAGGTATTGCCAATGCCACTACAAGGCCTTATGCAGCAAGAAAAAGAAGAGGCAGAGCTTAATCCTACAAGTCTTCAAGAAAAAGCAATTGAGGTCACTATCAATAGTGAAGGCAATAGTACAGGCTTTGTTTTTTATAACTATGCCAATGTGGATGGTACGCTATATGTGATGCCAACAGCACTAAAGGCCTTTGGATTCGAGACACTTGATCAAATAAGTGATAACCAAGCACTGGTTTCTTTTAGAACGCAGGAGCAGATCAAACAGAGCTATAAGGCCTTTGATACCAAGTTCCAAGAGGCACTCAGCAAGCTGACACCTGATGAAGTAATCACCACTTGGATCAGGGCGCAGCAATCACGATCTGGATCACTGCAATATGCACTGATGTGTCCAAAGTTGCAGGAGAAAGTGCTACCACAGATCAAAGAGCGCGGTTGGGT
>JBOFIR010000048.1:0-8651 GCA_051650265.1 Cellulosilyticaceae bacterium | reverse complement strand
CCATGACGACAACAAAGGCAGTCATAGTGCAGATTACCATTGTGTCTAAGAAGACACCGATCGCTTGGATAAAGCCTTGTTCACAAGGATGCTCTGTCTCAGAGATGGCAGCGGCCATAGTGATAGTCCCCTGGCCAGCTTCGTTGGACATCAGCCCACGCTTGATCCCTTGAGAAAGGGCCACACCGAAAGCACCCCCAAAGATGGCTTCAGGTGTAAATGCGCCAACAAAGACTTGTTTGAAGAAGTAAGGCACTAAGTGAATGTTAAGCACGATGATCACAAGGACAATACCTGTATAAATGAGTGCCATAATAGGAACTAACTTATCTGTGACACGTGTTACTCCTTTGATCCCGCCAAAGATCGTCAAGGCCACAGAGATGAAGATAACAATCCCAATCATATAATAAACGGTAGATTGTCTATCAAAGCTTTGGCCAAGTACCCCTTCGGCTACTGAACCAAGTGAGGTAAAGAGATGGAAGGTTTGGCTTGGTACATTGAACAGGGCGTAGATCATGAAGATGATAGACAGGATGACTCCTACCCAGTATTTGTCACCAAAGATCTTGCGGCCATAGAATGGTAGACCGCCTACGAAGTCAGAGCCTTTCTTTTCTTTGAAAAGTTGGGCAAGGACTGCCTCAGCAAAAGCAAGCGACATGCCAAAGAATGCAGAGATCCACATCCAAAATACTGCGCCAGGACCTCCTACGGAAATCGCACCTGTTACCCCCATGATATTACCAGGGCCTACGCGCATGGCAGAACTGAGCAAGAATGCTGCTAAGGGGCTCACGCCTGTGTCGATGGCTTTCTTGCGCGCTAGTATACGAATACCTGTCTTGAACTTGCGACACTGTACAGCGCTTGTCTTGAAGGTAAAGTAAATACCTGAGCCTAATAAAAGGAGGAGTGCGAAAGTGAACTCTCCTATAATAGGAATATTTGCATACCACTCGAAGTTTGTAGGGAATTCCCACATAAAATCAGCTATAGGAACAATGAACTCGAATAGGCTGTTGACACTGTTAAATAAATTCTCCATATGATGTCTCCTAAATGTATAGTCATAGGTGCTATTATAACCTAAAAATGGAAGGAGTTAAATACTATGTAAACTGATGGAAAAGTGGAAAGTGTTAAAAATTATCTTTCTAAACGATTAAAGAAGGAGTATGCTAAAAGATGAAAGATTTAGAAAATAATAAGGAGGTGTAGATGTGAAACGCTTATTTGTCTATTTGCAGGACTACAAAAAAGAATGTATACTGGCCCCTCTTTTCAAGATGCTTGAAGCTTCTTTTGAACTGTGTGTGCCACTTATTATAGCGGCGCTGATTGATCAAGGGATTGGTATGGCAGATAAGGGGTATATGGTATGGATGAGTGCAGGGCTTATTGGTCTTGCAGTCGTAGGGCTGATCGCTTCAGTGACAGCACAGTACTTTTCAGCAAAGGCGGCACTAGGCTTTGGAACAGCACTCAGACATGATCTGTTCAAGCATTTATTAGGACTATCCTTTGGTGCCATTGATCAGGTAGGGACATCGACTATGATTACGCGGATGACCAGCGATGTCAATCAAGCGCAAAATGGGGTAAATATGGTACTGAGGCTCTTTTTAAGATCACCTTTTGTGGTGTTAGGGGCAGCAGTCATGGCATTTACAATCGATGTCAAACTCGCCTTTATCTTCGTAGTAGCCATCATCGCACTGTGTGGTGTGGTGCTAGGACTGATGCTATGGGCAATCCCTTTATTCAAGGTTGTCCAGCAGAAGCTAGATGGACTGATGACCGTGACTAGAGAAAATCTTATAGGTGTACGTGTCATTAGAGCTTTTGCAAAAGAGGAGGAAGAAGTTAAACGATTTGGAGAACGCAATGAAGTATTAGTACAAGCGCAAAAAAAAGCTGGTGCGATCTCAGCGCTCCTCAACCCACTTACATATGTCATGATCAACCTCGCCATTGTATGGCTGATCTGGGGAGGGGCACTTACTGTCAAAGAAGGTAATCTCACAAGTGGGCAAGTGATCGCCTTGTACAACTATATGTCACAGATTCTTGTAGAGCTCATCAAATTTGCAAGCTTACTCATTACGATTAATAAGTCGATTGCATGTAGCAAACGGATTGCAGAGGTGCTAGAGCTACAAGGGGCAATGGAAGATGGGAAAAAGGGGATGCAGCTACCATCTACGCAGCAAGGAGAAGATGCAGCGGCACATGTGGTATTTGATCAAGTGTCGCTGACCTATGCAGGTGCTGGCGAAGCCTCACTCAAACAAATCAGCTTTAGTGCCAACAGGGGGGAAGTCATCGGAATATTGGGAGGAACCGGTTCGGGTAAGAGTAGCTTAGTTCATCTCATACCAAGGTTCTACGATGCCACCAAGGGGCAAGTGTTAATAGATGGGAAGAATGTGAAGCAATACCCCCTTGATCACTTGCGTCAGAAAGTTGCTGTCGTGATGCAAAAGGCTGTACTTTTTGAAGGGAATGTCAAAAGTAATCTGGCCTTTGGGAAGGCAGAGGCAACGGAGCAGGAGATGAAGTCAGCAATCTGCAGTGCAGAAGCTGAGGATGTCTTGTATAAGCTAGGCGATCTAGAGAGCAAGATTGAGCAGGGTGGAAGAAACCTATCCGGTGGACAGCGGCAGCGTATGAGTATTGCGAGAGGACTGATCAAGCAATCAGAAATCCTTATACTAGATGATAGTACATCTGCGCTAGATTTTGGGACAGAGGCAAGGTTGAGAAAGAAGTTGTCTCAACTAGAGGGAACTCCTACAGTATTTATCGTATCGCAGCGTGCATCAACTGTACGCTACGCAGATCGCATAGTGGTACTCGATGATGGCGAGCTCGTAGGATGCGGCTCACACGCGCAGCTCCTTGCAGAATGTGAGGTTTATCAAGAGATTTATACAGCGCAGTATAGGGGGGAACAAGATGCTTGATTACCTAAAAAGATATAAAGGTGCCATAGCGCTCATCATCTTACTTGCAGCGTGCAGTGTACTGCTAACGCTATATATACCGATTGTTATAGGAGAGGCCATAGACGGAATAATCTATGATCAGGTAGATCTGACTGTGATTGCGACAAGCCTCATCAAAGTGGCTGTGATGGCTGCACTTGCAGCCATGATGCAGTGGGTCATGAGCCGAATCAATAATCAGGTGACGTATCATGTGGTAAGAGATGTGCGGAATGATCTGATGGCAAAGATTCAAAGACTGCCACTCAAATACTTAGATGCACATCCTCAGGGTGATATTGTAAGTCGTGTGATTACAGATATGGATCAGATGGCAGAAGGGCTTTTGATAGGATTTGTCACATTTTTTACAGCGTTGATTACTATAGTAGGGACTCTCATTTTTATGCTCTTTTTGAACTGGAAGATGACCTTTGTCGTTGTACTTGTGACACCTTTATCATTGGTTGTGGCAAGCTTTATTGCCAAGCGTAGCCATACCATGTTCAAGCTACAGTCAGAAGCCCGAGGACAACAGACAGCGCTGATCGATGAACTACTAGAGAATATCAAGCTTGTCAAAGCGTATGGCTATGAAGAAAGGGCACTTGAACGATTTGATGTCATCGGAGGGCAACTTGAAACCTATGGGCTTAAGGCGACTTTCTTCTCCTCTCTAAGCAATCCTTGTACACGGTTTGTCAATAGTATTGTGTATGCGGGCGTCGCCCTATCAGGTGGATTTGCAGTGCTCGGTGGTGGACTGAGTGTAGGCGCATTAACTTGCTTTTTGAGTTATGCTAATCAATATACCAAGCCATTTAATGAAATCTCTAGTGTGGTGACAGAACTTCAAAATGCGATTGCTTGTGCCAAAAGGATAACTGATTTCCTCAAAACCGAGGAGGAAATCCCTGAAAAAGTAGCTGATGTGCCCTATTGGCAGATCAAAGGGGATGTGGCATTAGAGTCGGTGGACTTTGGTTATACACCAGGTCATAAACTTTTTGATAAGCTTTCCCTACATGTGACATCAGGATCTCGCGTAGCCATAGTAGGGCCAACAGGCTGTGGTAAGACGACATTGGTCAATCTCTTGATGCATTTCTATGAATTAGAAGGTGGACAGATCATAATAGATGGCAGATCGCTTGAAAGTATCGGAAAGAAGCGCCTAAGAGAACAAATTGGGATGGTACTTCAAGATACATGGATTAAAGAAGGCACAATTTGGGAAAACATAAAGATAGGAAAGCCTGATGCGACAGATGAAGAGGTCGTTGCAGCAGCGAAGGCAGTACATGCCCATAGCTTCATCAAGAAGCTTCCTGATGGTTATGCAACCAAGGTAAGTGACCGTACGGGGCTATTATCTCAAGGACAGAAGCAGCTTCTGTGTATCGCGCGGATTATGCTCAGTAAGCCGCCGCTATTGATCTTGGATGAAGCCACTTCATCCATTGATGTACGGACAGAGCTGCAAATTCAAAAAGCATTTGAGAAGCTGATGGAAGGACGCACGAGCTTTGTGGTAGCCCATAGGCTTGCAACGATTCAGAGTGCAGATCTTATCTTAGTCATGAAGGATGGCAAGATTGTGGAGCAAGGCAAACATGAACAGCTGCTAGAGCAAGGTGGGCTTTATGAAGAGATTTATCAGAGTCAGTTTGTGAGTTAGTGTATAAGTGAGTTGAGCTATAAGGATAGGTGAATTGGTATGACATTAGTAGAGGATTTGAAGTACATTCCTTTTGAAGTAAGGCAAGAAGATGCCAAAGACATCATAAAGCAATGGGTTCATAGTAAGTCTATAGATTTTGAGAACCTTGTTGCGACGTATATACCTTGTTGGTTTGTATCGTGTAATGTGATCGTAGCTAGTGGGACGCAGCTTAGGCAAGTCACCATAGTAGATGGAATGTTGTTTGAGCAGCAGATTGAAGAGCGCTACGTGATCAGAGAACGTACACAGATGGACTTTAGAAACATTCCCTATTTGGCTGTATCAGAGGGCCAAGCAATGGTGATGGAAGCAATTGGCAGCTTTGATAATACTACGGGGAGAAGTATGGTGCCCGAAGACCTGGTAGGTATAGAGATAGATACCTGTGAAGCAGAGGAAACACAGATACAGACGTGGTTAGAGGATGTAGTGCCTCGGAGTATCGATGCCTTTTTGAAAGAGCGGTATCAAGCCTATGAGGAAGTGGTGGTGGAACTTGAAGCACTAGAGATTAGTCAAGTCACACTGAGACAGTTTTTGGTGCCAGTGTGGCATATGAGGTATCAACATAGGAATAAAGCCTATACGGTCTGGATCAATGGTCAGACAGGGCAAGTTGGTGGGGAGCGCCCCTTGGGAATTAGACGGTTCTTCTTGTGGCGATATACGCAAAAAGTAAAGGATTGGATCCTACCTTATTTGGATCAAGAAAACATGGTCACACTGATGCATACTGAAGAGGATAAAGGGGCGCAGGTAACATTAGTGGCTAAATAAGTATTAGTAACGGAAAATTATTATTGAAAAAGAAAATAAACTAGTATATAATCATCTTATCCAAACTAACTCTATAGGAGGAACACCTCATGGAAACTAAAGATCAAGTGTTAGCATTTTTGAATGAAAAAAGCGAGCCTATGAAAGCTGGCGAAATCGCTGAAGGTCTTGGCATTGACAAGAAAGAAGTAGATAAAGCGATCAAAGCACTTAAAACAGAAGAAGCTATTTCTTCTCCAAAACGTTGCTACTACGCAGCCAACTAAACAAACCTTAATAACAACTCAGTCAGAAGACCTTTCCCACAGGGAGAGGTTTTCTTTGATAGCGTGTGCTTTTTGTAAGGAATGTAGCGTAAGTAATTGAATTGTATTATCTTTTTTGATATACTAAAACTATATGAATAACGAGGGAATGAAGTACTCCCTTGGGAAACCAAAACCGCTTATTAAGCTAATGACTTCTGTACACACTATGTGACAGGACTCATTGGCTTTTTTTGTGGTTAAATTTCATTTTGAGGAGGATATAAGATGTTAACAAGCTTGGCATTTATTTTTTTATTAGGATTAATTTTGGGAAGCGTTTTTAGTCGATTGAAGCTCCCAAGTTTACTAGGGATGCTACTGACGGGTATCATACTTGGGCCGTATGCCCTCAATGTATTAGATGGGTCGCTGCTGGCGATCTCTGCAGACCTTAGGCAGCTAGCATTAGTGATCATACTCACACGAGCAGGGCTAGCACTCAATATTGAGGATCTGAAGAAAGTGGGGCGACCAGCCCTTTTGATGTGCTTTGTACCAGCACTATTTGAGATAGCAGGTGTGATGTTGCTGGCACCTATGCTATTGGGTGTATCTCTACTCGATGCAGCTATTATGGGAACAGTCGTTGCAGCTGTATCACCAGCGGTGATTGTACCACGTATGTTGAAGCTGATGGAAGAAGGCTATGGGGCATCTCATAGTATTCCGCAAATGATTATGGCAGGCGCTTCTGTAGATGATATTTTTGTAATTGTGCTCTTTACTTCATTTACAGCATTGGCGTCAGGCGGAAGTTTTACCCCTACCACACTCATTCTTATACCCGTAGCGATCCTTTTGGGTGTCATATTGGGAATAGGGTCGGGTATGGGACTCATTCAACTTTTTAAGCGTGTGCATATGAGAGATTCTGCAAAGACGATTATCTTGCTCAGTATTTCATTCTTGCTGATCGCTCTTGAAAAAGCATTGGAAGGGATTGTTCCAATCTCAGGGCTTCTAGCTGTCATGGGTATAGGAGCAACGCTGTTACAAGGGTATCCGGTTGTTGCAAAGCGGCTCTCTAGCAAGTTCTCTAAGCTATGGGTAGGTGCAGAGCTGCTCCTCTTTGTGCTAGTAGGCGCAACGGTGGATATTCAATATGCGGTATCTGCAGGGGCTATGGCAATCCTTGTGATAGTTGGGGCTATCGTATGCAGGATGCTAGGGGTATATGTATGCCTACTCAGGACAAAGTTAGCACCAAAAGAACGCCTCTTTTGTATGATTGCCTATTGCCCAAAGGCAACAGTTCAAGCAGCAATTGGGTCCATCCCTCTTGCCATGGGGCTAGGATGTGGTAAGATTATCTTAACAGTTGCGGTACTAGCAATATTGATAACGGCGCCACTCGGTGCACTGGGGATTGATTTGACTTACAAAAAGTTTTTAGGTGGGGTGACGGAGGAATAACTGCCAAAAGAGGGAACTTATTTAGGAAATTCAACGTCTTTAAAGTATAAGAATAATAGAGCATTAAGAAGGAGTGAATCACAGTGAAAAAAGTTTATCTAGCATTAGGATTAATGGTATGTATGAGCGCAACGCGTGTAGGCCTTGTAGCGAAAGAAGTGGTAGCAGTACCTATTTCAGCACCTGTGCAGGCGCAAGATGTGGTTTCAGTGCATCAAATCAATATGAATGTACCGATTACAAGAGCGGAGATGATCATTGCTATTGTTCAAGCGACAGGGGAACAATTGCCTATGATTATGGATACGCACTACGCACTGCCAGCGATGGAGAAAGCAGAGCAGCTAGGACTTATTGATTTGAAGCAATATCCGATGGAAACTTGGTCACAAGTGATGACAAACGAAGAGAAGAGCACGCTTTTATCCAAGGCGATGGCGAATAAGAGCATTGATATGGAAAAAGTGTACACAGCACTCAGTCAGCTCCTTGTAGAGCACGTGACAGTAGATGGCAAGCCGGTAGATCTAGGGGGACTCACAGTAAGTCACTACAATGGTAAGTTGATGTTGCCACTTCGTCCAATTGCAGAAGCAATGGGATTCAAAGTCACATGGGATCCAAGTACCTATAGTGCGACACTTAACAATGGCACAATTCAATCTGTGGTTCAGGTTGGCTATGATATGTATAACTACTCAAGTGTGAAAGCAATAGGTATGTCCGCACCTTTTAGTGCAGGCGCAGCGCCAAGATTGATAGATGGTGTTGTGTATGTACCTGCTGCATATTTTGGTATGTTTGCAGACTATGAGATCAGTGATAGTACGATACAATTTCAGATGAAGTGATAGATTCGAAGCCGGCCAATAGGTCGGCTTTTGTTTTTTTGTAAGTTTATAGAGTCAAAATCAGAATATTAAGTGTATAATAATAAAAAGACAAGTTATGACAAGGGGGATGGACATGCAAGCAATCGATGATATCACAGACTTTATATTTGTAAGACATGAGCTAGAGGCTGCAGACATTCTATTTATACCGGGAGGTTCATATCCTGAACTAGGGGAGCAAGCTGCACTTTTGTGGCAGCAAAAGATGGTCCCACACATCTTGCCTTCAGGAAAATATAGCCCCAGTAGAGGCGCCTTCTCCGGGCCGGCCTCTAAGCCGAAGATTTATACAGGGAAGTATGAGACAGAGTGGGCGTTTTTGAGAGAAGTACTACGAGTAAATGGTGTTTCTGAAGAGGCGATCTTGCGAGAAGATACTGCTGAATATACCTACCAAAATGCTTTTAAGTCACGAGCAGTGACAGATCAGATGGGGCTATCAATCAAGAAGGCAATCATTTGTTGTAAGGGTTTTCATGCAAGACGATGCCTCATGTATTACCAATGGGCCTACCCTGAGACACAGCTGATGATCTGTCCTTTTGAT